>DDXI01000097.1 GCA_002347475.1 Peptococcaceae bacterium UBA2264 | reverse complement strand
CCTCAATCCCTTTGCGGTGGATCACATTCAGCAGAACGAGTACCGCGCCTATCGGACGCTTTGAGCCACGCTCCAATTGTGAAACGTACCCTACCGTTAAGTTGAGATATCTGGCAAAAACCGCTTGGCTCATGTGCGCTTGTTCGCGGATCATGCGAATGTCTTTACCTGTCAGCGGTTCAATCTCTATTTTATTTTTCAACCCCAAGTGACGCATGGTAATTTTTTCATAATTCGCTTTACTCAAAAGGTCAGCGTCCTTCATATCCTTGGCCGTTTCAAGTAACGCTTGTGTAAGTCGGCTAGGTTTATTTTTCTCTGTTTTCATAGATTATCTCCTTCAAAAGCCCTTCTTTAATTGCATATTCAAGGCGCTCTTTTTTTGCCTCAAGCCACGCCGCCCCAATCTCTTGCAGCGTATCCAGTTCGTCCGCCTCGATATTATCTCGTTCGTTCTTCGCAAAGCCATAGAGGAACACAGCCCGCTTGCCGGAGCGATAGGCAATTAGTAGCCGGTAGCCGCCCGATCTTCCTTGTCCTGCCCGCGCCACCCGTTGCTTGATGATCCCACCGCCTAAATCGGCGTCCAAAAGCCCACGTTCCGCACGTTCAATGGCCTCACACAAGCTATGATCATCAAGCCGTTCCTGCCGTGCGTAACGCACAAACCACTTTGTTTTAAAGAGTCGCAAATCACCCTCCCCTGACACTGTGTACTATAGCACTATATATCATACATTTCAAACATTTTTTGCAAGAGGTGTAGCCAAGATAATGAACAGGCAAAGTTCACCCCACAACCGGAGCCAGAAGGCGCAAGAGAAATGGAAACGCCGTTGCCAAGCTGAGTTCTTCGTGGAGAATCCGCTCCAAGTCGGCACCCCATTCCGGTGCATGTCGGCACCCTAATCCGGAACATGCCGGCAGGTGATTCCGGAGCAAGTCGGCAGGTTTTAGTGATTTAGCGGAATGACCTGCTTTCATGGCGGAATTGGGTGCCGGCATAACGGAATAAAAAACTCATACTGAATAAACTGACCGAAAACAGCCATAATACCCTCCAAAAAGGTTGGAGGCAGCATGGCACAGGAAAGGACCAGTATGAGGAAGATAAAAGAAGTATTAAGACTACATTTTGAAGCACAGATATCTCAGGCAAAGATATCCAGCGTTGTCAAACTCAGCCGATCTACCGTTCAGCAATATATCATGAGATTTATGGCGGCTGGTTTAAGCTGGCCGACAGAGTTGCGTGATGACGAACTGGAAAGAAGATTATTTCCAGTCGATAAAGGGGAAAATAATCGCCCGGAACCGGACTACCTTTATTTATCGCAGGAGATCAGGAAGCCGGATGCCACTTTGTCTGTATTATGGGAAGAATACAAAGAACAACATCCGCATGGTTATCAATACAGTTATTTTTGCGATTTATTCAATGCCTACCGTCAGAAACTAAATTACAGCATGCGGCAGGAACATAAAGCCGGTGAGAAAACATTTATTGATTTTGGTGACAGTCCGCTAAAGATTATTGATTTAAGAACCGGTATAGAAAGAAGCACCAAGATATTTGTTTCTGTCTGGGGCGCCTCCAACTATCTGTTTGCCAAAAGCTGTCTGGATGAGAAATTACCAACCTGGATAAAGCTGAACATTAACGCCTTGGAGTATTTTGGTTGTTGCCCCAGAGCAATGGTTCCGGACAATTTAAGATCGGCTGTCAGCAAAGCATCCCGGTATGAGCCGGATATCAACCCCACCTATGCGGAATTTGCCGAACATTACGGAACGGTAATCTTCCCGGCCAGACCCTATCGTCCCAAGGACAAGTCTAAAGCGGAAAATGGCGTAAAGCTGGCGAAGCGCTGGATATTATTCCGGCTGCGCAATCAGACGTTTTATTCATTGGCCGAGCTGAACGCGGCGATTCTGGTTTTGCTTACCGAATTCAATCAGCGCATGATGAAGAAGTTTCAGAGGAGCCGGAAGGAGCTGTTTGAGCTTTTGGACAAGCCGCATGCGCTTCAACTGCCGGACAGTCATTACGAATTTGCCGAATGGAAGAAAGCTAAAGTCCAGTTTAATTATCATATCAGTTATGAGGGCCATCATTATTCCGTTCCTTATACTTTTATTCATAGAGAAGTGGATATCAAAGCCACACCCAACCTGATTGAGATTTATTGTAACGGCAATAGAATCTGCAGCCATGCTAAAAACAGCAAACCTCACGGCTATACAACCGTCACTGAACATATGCCGAAAAGCCATCAGAAATACCTGGAGTGGACTCCGGACAGAATCCTGCATTATGCGGGGAAATATGGCAAATCAGTCCAAGACTTTGTTCAACAGGTTATGGCGACAAGAAAGTTTCCTGAACAGGCTTACAAATCATGTCTGGGGATTATCAGATTGGAAAATAAATATTCCGCGGAACGTTTGAATCTTGCCTGCCTCAGAGCTCTGGAATACAGGGCTTACTCTTATAAAAGCGTAGTCAATATTTTACAGAAGGGGCTGGATAAACAAACAACACTAACCTCGGTAAAAACTGTCGTTATTAATCACGAGAACATCAGAGGTTCCAACTACTATTCTGAAGGAGCGCAATAATAAAACTATGTACACACAAACGATAACTAAAATGCAGGAAATGAAGTTGCACGGCATGGCTATGTCCTTTCAGACGCGGAGAACAAAGCCGGATCATCAGGATTTAAACCATGATGAGTTTACGGCGCTGCTTATTGACGATGAGTATATCCAAAGACAAAATAATCGTCAGCGCCGATTACTGCAAAGGGCTAAACTAAAGTTTTCTTCCGCCGCTTTGGAAAACATTGATTATAAGCAAAGCAGAGGCCTGACCAAATCAAAAATTACTTCTTTGCAGAATAATCAATGGCTGGAAAAACATCAGAACATTTTAATCTCCGGGCCTACCGGTGTCGGCAAAAGTTATCTTGCCTGTGCTTTTGGTCAATGGGCCTGCCGTAACGGTTTCACTGTTTATTATAATCGCTGGCCAAGAATGCTGGGCGATATTCTGGCAGCCCGGGGCGAAGGCAATTATTTAAAATATCTCCAGAAGCTGACTAAAGTTAATCTTCTTATCATTGACGATTTCGGCTTAAACTCTCTTACCGATACGGACAAGAAAGACCTCATGGAGATTATTGAAGATCGCTACATGACCGGCGCAACTATTATTGCCAGTCAGTTGCCAACGAAAGACTGGCATGCTTTTATCGGTGATCCGACAATAGCCGATGCCGTTTGTGACAGATTATTTCATGTAGCTCATAAATTTGAACTGAAAGGAGATTCTATGCGTAAAATATTAGAAAATATTGACTGATGCCGGCAGGGTATGTTATTTGATCTCTCGGCAGTTTTCAGTAGACAACAGGGTGCTTTCTTCACCGGAATCACCTGCCGCTTTCAGCGGATTCTCCAATTACACTTATCACAGATTATTCCTTGAATATTGTACCCACATTCCATACAGAATTTAGCTATAGATGGATTTTCAATCTGGCATTTCGGACATATATTATTATTATTAAAACCTTCTTTGCATATATTAACTTCTTCTCCATTAATGGAATTGCTTTTTGCTGCATCTTCTTTCATGGATTCAAATTCCTGCAACTTTGCCTGAGCAACGCCATCCTTACTTGTTCCACAACGCCAGCAAGAGTCGAAGCTGTTCTCAAGTTCTTCACCACAATTCTTACATTTCCACATGATTTCTCCTCACTATAACGTTCGGATCCCGGTGGCTGTTAGCTGAATTTACATATTATATTTTCAATAAACAGACGCTCCTCCATCAGACATTCCTTTATCAGAGGGATGTAAGACTTTCGAGTAACGGCATCATCTACATAAGGCCCTCACGGTTCGTCGCCTATCTTCCGCCGCTCTTATTTGTTCGTTAACAGTTACCAGTTGGCTCTCTTCACCAACCTTTTTATATTCTTCCCAAAGTTCTAACTCATTTTGACATGCTTTCATTGCTGTGCAGTAATCGCGGTTATTAAAAGCTTCAGATTCAATTTTGATCCATTTATTTAAATCTGCTAATATCTCCAATGACTTTACTATATTGTCATGATCAGATTTTCCTTTTTGTGATTCACAAGCAGACAAACTTGAAATAATAATGACCAAAATAATAACCAAAGACAGTATATCTTTTTTGAAGGGATGCATTTTAATACCTCTGTTTGTCAAAGGTGTTTATACAAAAAGTAATCAATGACCACAAATTTTTACATATCTGGCTAAAGCGCCCATAAGCTGCTCTTTCATGTTTCTCGCTTTCCTCAGGCGTTCTTTACTATATGCACATTCCTTTTCGCACTTAATAGCCCAATACAAAGCTGAATCAATCATATCAGCAGCTCGGCATGCGTCTCCCGCATTGACAGCACTTGCTGCGCTCTCCATGTCGTTCGTCATACGTTCATTAGCCGCCAGACAGCTTGCCTCTCCTGCAAAAGAAAAATTTACAGAACAGACACCGACAACCAGAATAATAAAT
>DDXI01000070.1 GCA_002347475.1 Peptococcaceae bacterium UBA2264 | reverse complement strand
GCATCATCGTTCCCCTTCTTCTTACGTTTTTCTTCTCTGCCTGACCTATGCAGCGCAGGCGAACAGACAATAATGCTTTTTCTAACCTAATCCTCAATCTGCAAAACAGCCATAAAGGCATCCTGGGGTATCTCCACACTGCCCACTTGCTTCATCCGCTTTTTGCCTTCTTTTTGTTTTTCCAGCAGCTTGCGTTTGCGCGAAATATCTCCGCCATAACATTTGGCCAGAACATCTTTGCGCATGGCTTTGACAGTTTCCCGTGCTACAACCTTGGAACCAATAACTGCCTGAATTGGTATTTCAAACATCTGCCGGGGAATGATCTTGCGTAATTTTTCCACCAAACGCCGGCCGCGGGCGTAAGATTTATCTTTATGGACTATAAAAGAAAGAGCATCAACAATTTCCCCGTTCAACAGAATATCAAGTTTCACCAGGTCCGCCTCCTTGTAACCGGCCAGAACATAATCCAAAGAAGCATAGCCCTTGGTCCGTGACTTTAACTGGTCAAAATAATCGTAGACAATCTCGTTCAGAGGCACCTCATAGGTGATATTCACCCGGCTGGCAGATAGATACTCCATGCCTATATATTGTCCGCGCTTCTCTTGATTCAATTCCATAATCGCCCCAATGTATTCCGAAGGGACCATAATTGAAGCCTTGACCATAGGCTCCTGAATAGAAGCTATTTCAGCCGCCGGGGGAAGATGGGCAGGATTATCGATGGATAATACTTCCCCTTGAAGATTTGTCACCAGATAAACAACACTGGGGGCTGTTGTAATCATATTCAGATCATATTCCCTTTCCAGGCGTTCCTGGACAATCTCCATATGCAGCAGCCCTAAAAATCCACAGCGAAAACCAAAGCCCAAGGCAGCCGAGGTCTCCGGTTCAAAAACCAGACTGGCATCATTCAGATGCAGTTTTTCCAGGGAATCGCGCAAGCGGTCATAGTCACTGGCAATCACTGGATAAAGTCCGCAAAAAACCATCGGGGTAGATTTGCGATACCCGGGAAGCGGAGAAGAGGCCGGATTATCAGCCGAAGTAATCGTATCCCCTACCTGGGTGTCTTTAACATTCTTGATACTGGCCGCCAAATAACCTACCTGACCGGCTTTGAGCTCTGCAACAATGCAAACCGCCGGGGTCAGAACCCCGACTTCGGTAACCTCAAAAACCTTGCCCGAGGACATCATCATAATACGGGTTCCTTTGGCTATTCTTCCTTCCATGACCCGCACATTGGAAATTGACCCTTTATAGGCGTCAAAATGCGAATCAAAGATCAGGGCTTGCAAAGGAGCGCTGTCATCACCCTTGGGCGGCGGAATCCTGTGTACTATAGCCTCCAGAATGTTCTGGATTCCCACCCCGGTTTTAGCTGAGGTCAGGATAGCCTCCCGGGCATCCAGGCCGATAACATCTTCAATTTCCTGCTTGACCCTTTCCGGTTCCGCACTGGGCAGATCGATTTTATTGATAACCGGTAAGATTTCCAGATTATTTTCCAGAGCCAAATAAACGTTAGCCAGAGTCTGAGCTTCAATCCCCTGAGCAGCATCAACAACCAGCAAGGCTCCTTCGCAGGCAGCCAGACTGCGGGATACTTCATAGGTGAAATCCACGTGTCCCGGGGTGTCTATCAGATTTAACTCGTAAACTTCTCCGTCTTTAGCTAAATAATTAAGTCTTATGGCTTGCAGTTTAATGGTAATTCCACGTTCCCGCTCCAAATCCATGGAATCCAGGACTTGACTGGCCATCTCCCGGGCTGTCAGGGCCCCAGTGTATTCAATAAGACGATCGGCTAAAGTTGATTTGCCGTGATCAATATGGGCAATGATCGAGAAATTACGTATATGCTGTGAGGCTTGTCCCACTTTCTTCCCCCTTAATTCTCATGAAATTATTATTTCCTGCTAAAAATTAAATATACCAGATTTATCAGGGTAAAGGCAAGGAATTATAAGGTATTCCCTATTTAATCACAGCCGAAAATATTCGCCGGCAGGCGGCACTATTCTTTGAATCTGTTACGCAAGAGACCGGTCAGCTGCCCAAACTCATCCATCCTTAAAATGCCCGCAATAATAGCAAAGAGCAAAGCACCCAGGGCTGAGCTGGTTACCAGGACAATCAGGGATGAAATAGTTCCTGCTCCCCAAATATTGGTCAGCCATACTGACCAATACCAGACAATTCCTCCAAGTAAAACTGATATAACCAGGGTTTTAACAAAGGTCAGCAGCACACGCCGGCCATCAATCCGGCCCAATCGTCTCTTCAATATAAGCAGCAGTAAAAACATGTTAACAAATGAAGCTATCATATTGGCCAAGGCCAGACCACCATGGGCCAGCGGCCGGATCAGCAGCAAAGCTCCGATCAAGTTAACTCCCATAGCCAGGATCCCGATCAGCGCCGGGGTCCAGGTATCCTGAAGAGCATAGAACATCCGGGGCAGAATCTGGATAAGCGACTGGGCTGCAATACCCAGGCAAAAATATACTAAAGGTATAGCTGTCATCAGAGTATCTTCAGTGCTGAACTTACCATGTTGGAATAATACCCTGATCAGAGGATAGCGCAGGACGATCATTCCTATTGAGATCGGAATAGTAACGAACATTACCATTCTTATCGCTCTTGAGGACATGATCCGAAAATCTTCCCACTGCCGCAAGGCGGCCTGTTCGGTGATCGTCGGAAATACAGCCATTGCTATGGCAACGGCAAAAATCCCTATGGGCAGCTGGGAAAGACGGTTGGAATAATTGATGGCTGTAATACTTCCTTCAGCCAGGGAAGAACCAAGGTTAGCATTAACCATAACCTGGATCTGATTAAGCACAAAACTGAGAATGATCGGCAAAGCCAAAAAAGCAATGCGCTGGACTGCAGGATGACGCCAGTCGATCAGAGGATAATATCTGAATCCCACTTTTTTCAGCGCCGGGATCTGGACCAGAAAATTGGCCAGAGCACCGACTACGACTCCCACAGCAAATCCGCCAATCCCCAAGCGGGGAGCCAGTAAAGGACCAAAGAAAACAATGCAGACATTATAGAGTACACTGCCCAAGGCTGAAGGCCAAAAAATCTTATAGGAATTCAGGATACCCATAGATAAGCCGCTCAAGGCCAGAATCAGAGGCTGGAACAAAATAATCCTCATTAAATAAACAGCTAAATCCATGTTGTCCTTCAGGCCCGGAGCCAGGATGTGGATAAACTGCTCCGCAAAAATCAGTGCTATTATAATAAGAAAACAGAGAGTGACAAGGGTTATATTCAGGACCGAACTGACAACACGCCAACCCTCATCTTCATTATTTTTGGCAATATATTCGGAAAGGACAGGAATAAAGGCCGCACTCAATACTCCGCCAACCAGCAGCCAGTACAGAAGATCCGGCAGAATAAAGGCAACATTATAAGCATCGGTAACACTGCCTTGCCCAAATAGACCAGCAATAATGGTATCCCTGAGAAACCCCAAAATACGGGAAGCTAGGTTTGCAGCTATAAGGAAACCTGCCGCTTTGGCAACAGTACGTGTGCTCGACATCCCTTTGATCCTTTCTCATACAGCATTTCTGCTTTCCGAATTATAACATCTATTGTCGGCAGGTAAAAGGTTTCTTTGTTTTTAATTATTATATTCCTGATAATTCTTGCTAAAGCAGGCAACTGATGATAAAATGTTTTTTGTGTAAACTGTAGATGAAGCTGCCGGAGGGGGTGACCACAATGCCAAACATCAAGTCTGCTCTGAAAAGAGTTGAAGTAGCCAGAATTCGTACAATCAAAAACGCTGCTGCTAAATCAACTTTACGGACGGCAATCCGACGTTTTGAAGAATCCTTGAGTACAGACCAGGATACAGCGCAAGCCACTTTAAAAAAGGTAACCCGCGCTTTAGATAAAGCAGGTTCCAAGGGTTTGATTCATAAAAACTTAGCCGCCAGAAAAAAATCCCGCCTGACTAAGAAATTTGCCAAAAAGTTTACTCAGGCTGGTTAATCCCGGGATTGAGAGTCTGATAAATCAGACAGCATATCGTTTAGCTGAAAGAGAATGATTTTAGAAAAGAACAAAAGATCAGGATCATTCAAAGGGACAGTACCGAAACTAAAATTTCGACACTGTCCCTTTATAATTCTTTATAATTATATTATTATATTGTTTTTATAAATTTCGGCTAACTTTGTCCGGCTATCTGAATTTCCTGTTCCTTATCTAACCATCGTCTTGTAAACCAGCAGAAAACTGCCGGCATCTATTAAAATATCCCCTATGCTGATAATTTGCTCACCAAATCCTGCCAGGGATATGTAAATCCGATCTGCCAACAGGCTGAGATGGGTTACAGGAGTCAATAAACCATGAGTTCCCTGTCCCGCCAGTAAAGCCTGACGACTGGCTTCCGGCAGATATAAAGGATCGACCGGCATCACTCCCCCGTTTAGAGCTATAACCAGCATATTCAGAAATATGCCCAAAGCCAGGATACGCATCCCTGCTACATACCAATTATACCCGGCAAAAATTAGCAATAAAAAATAGGAAGCCGTATCCAGCACCGGGCTGACCCAATCCGGACCCATGCCCATACCTTTTACTGCTGCCCAATAAACAACAATCTGGATGGCCCAGGCGCTCGGTATCAACCAAATCCCCCGTAATTCCAGCCAGCCGAGGCGCCTGATTTTTCCTCCCTCGATAAGGCTGACCACAATGGCCAGGATCACTGTTTCTATTAACATACTGTACCTCTTCGCCTGACGGCAACTATTAACTGCAATGATTAATGATTAAAAGATACTTTTGGAGCTCTATCCGCATTATCGGCTACTACAATAGCACTGGCGGCAGAATTAGGAGACGGCACTGCCGCCAATTCCTCAGATACTACTTCAGATGCTACATTGCAAAATATTTCCACCAAACTTGGATCAAGCTGTGTTCCGGCAACTCGACAAAGTTCAGCCACAGCTTCTTCATGAGTTTTAGCATTGCGGTAACTGCGGTTGGAAGTCATGGCATCATAAGTATCTGCTACAGCAATAATCCTCGACTCCAAAGGAATCTTCTCACCTTTAAGTCCGTCCGGATACCCCTTGCCATCATAACGCTCATGATGATGACGGGTTACTTGGCCAATATCATACATTATTTTTATTTTTTTAATAATTTCTTGGCCGATAACCGGATGATTGCGGATAGATTCCCACTCTGAATCAAGCAGTTTTTCTTTCTTATTCAGGATAAACTCACTGACTCCGATTTTACCCACATCATGGAGCACAGAGGCATATTTGAGAAACTCCATTTTTTCCTCACTCATGTTCATCTCTTCAGCCATAGCAGCCGCCAGTTTTCCTACCCGGGAAGAATGGCCGCTGGTATAGGTATCCTTGGCCTCAAGGGCCTGCACTAAAGCTTCAACCGTGTTCAGATAATTTTCCCGCAAATCTATGTAAAGCTGGAAAGAATGGCGTGAAAGCAAAAGCGGAACAAAAAGCAAAATAAGCCCCCAGATACCAAAATTCTGATAGATCAATGCTAAGAGCATTCCCAGAGGGGCAAGAGCCATAAAATTAGGTACTGCCCATTTGATATTACTTAACCAGATGGACCAGGGAGATTTTTTTTGTGTCAACCCTATTGCAATAGTTACAATAGTTATATTGATAAAAAGATAAACAAGCGCCATTATAATATAATTAGTTACCCAGTGCAAATTTATTGCAAATATCTTGTCCCCTGTGAATCCGAAAATACCGTATGCGCAAGCCACTGATACTACAAATTGTGAGGCATTAAATATTTTTTTATACAGTGGTTCGCCCCCTGCAGCCTTCCCAAAAACAAAAAGTGCACCTAATACTACCACTAATAGTGTTATTCCCAAGGGAAATAGCGCAGCAGAGGATAGCACAATAGTGTATGTTACGGTCACATAACCACCTTTGGGTAAAGCCACAGGCAAGGATTCACTGATAACTGCAAGAATTACAAATACCAGAAGATTAACTATCGTGTCTCTTGTCCATGCAGTATGAAAAACTGCCCAAGACAAAATTCCTATAGCTATTAAGATTATGAACATAATAAAAAGTTGACAAGCTTTAGGTAAGGTTTTCATATAGCACCTCTGAAATTATATTGACCGACAAGCAATCACAATCAGAACTTAATATTTAAAGTGCGCGCCACCGGCAAGAACCAGGGTGACGAGAACAGTGATCACCTTGAATAATTTGCTCATGCGGTAAACCTCCTTGAATTTATTTTCAATGGACAAGTTTTACCGCTCCGCTGTCTTTTCCGCTTCGCTATGTAGGGGAATTAAACAGAGTTCTTTCGCAAATAATTAATTAGCTAATTGAGATGCCAGTCGGCCAAATTCCTACAAATAATTATTTCTGGAAAAACGTATTGTACGGTTAACCGCATCAAGAGTAGCCTTGACAACCGCCTCCCGGTCATCATTCTTGACATAGGCACATCCGGCTAAAGATTGTTCTCCACCGGAAGCCATCATTGTAACGGAAACTAAAGCAATCTGTTTCCTGGCTAAATTGGTAATCTTGACATCCTCCATGACAAAAAGATAATTATCCATGGTCAGGGGCGCCAGCGCTTTGATAGTAGCTTCCACAAACAGCCGCGATCTGTTATAAGAAGATGAAGGACCTTGAGCTACCCCTTCAATAGACTTTTCCCCGATCAACAATTCTACCTTTACTTCGGCCGAACCACTGGCTGTTTTGAGAGATATCCCGACTAATTTGGGCCGGGAATACTCTGTAAGCGAAACAGCCCCTTCCTGATCTTCTTCTACTTGGGCCACACTTATTTTCTTGTGATCTACCTGTATTCCAAACTGGGCCTCTAAGGTAGACTCGATATCCCTAACAATCTGCTTGGGGGGGCGCCCCGCACCTGCCAAAATATGTATTTCTTCTATTTCTCCCAAGTTATTGACGTTGATCCGGACAGCCGTGACAGCCTTGATCTGCCGCAGGGCCTGTTCCCATTGCTCACTTATACTCATCAGGTCTGTCATGACAACCCTCCCTGTCATAAGATAATTATCTAACTTTCCTTCTTCGACATAATAAATTAGTTTCCTTCTGTTATAAGAGCTAATTCTCGTTATTTTTTCAGAAATTAACAAGTATCTTACATATATTACTAATTAATTGGCACTTATTTTGCATAAATTGTTTATTAAGTAAATTTTTTTTATTTTTTTTCTAACCGCCGGCAGGTGAATAATCACAGCCCCTGTGTTTTCCGGTCAGCGGCAAAACCTGATAAGCATCAGTTCAATCAGAAGGACAGGATCTCCAGCCCCAGTTTTCAAAGCGATTTCCGTCCTCAGACATTCCTGGAGTTCTTTAACCAGAAGCTCCTCAGATACTCTCTGTGACTGTGTCCAAATCTTTTGGGCTTCATAAGAAGACCTGATCCCTAAAGCAGCTGTTAAACCGACGGCATTTTCTCCCCGCCGCCGCCAGACAGCGGCACCCAGGAGCAAACGAACCTGTCGGACAAGAAGGGTCAGAATCTTGAGAGGATGCTCCTCACGCAAAACCTCATGGAGCCTTTGCAGAGCCTGATCAATTTTACGCTGGGCAACAGCATTCAGCATCTCAAAAATATTGGCTTCAACTGTTCTCGTTGTTATGGCCCTGATATCATCTTCTTTGATAGCTGTTTCTGTCTCCCCCAAATAAACAGCCAACTTGTCTAATTCCTGGCTTAAAACACCCGGCCTGTGCCCGGCCCAATCCAGAAAAAAGAGCATCGTTGGAGCGGACATGCTCTTGCCCCTCTCCTGCAGCTCTCTTGTCAGCCAGACTTCCCATTCCCCCATCCGTTTGGGAATGACAAATTCATAAACAGTTCCGTTTCTTTCCATAATTTTGTAAAACTTACGTCCTTTGTGGACCTTTTCAGCTATAAACAGCAGACAGGCATCAGGATTAGGATTACTTAAATAAGCCTGGAAAAACTTCAGGTCCTCCGGCTGGGTTTCCTGATACAAGGAAGCATCCTCTACTATGACCAGCCGTTTTTGAAAAAAGGAAACCGTATTAGCCGCCGTAACTATATCCGCAGGACTCCAGTCCCTGGCCGAAAGAACCTCAATCCCGCTGCCCGAAGGATCTCCTTTTAAATAGTATTTCTTCAATTCCAATAGGGCTTGCAGGATTAAGAAACGATCTTCGCTATGCCACAGATAAACCGCCGGGATCTTCTCCTGCCGTACCGCCTCCCTGATATGTTGGATTTCCTGCATCTCTTAATCACTCCCCTCCTCATTTTAACTGATAAACAGCAGATAGCGCAAAAATGTTTTGTCAGTTTGCCCGAGCAGAGATAATCTCTGCTCCTCCCTGAGGATCAAGCCTTAATCTGATCGTCCCGTCCTGATCTGTCCGGTAGATTGGTATCTGTCGGTCGGCCCAATACTGCAATACCTGGGGTGAGGGATGCCCAAAGGAATTCTTGCCAACGCTGATAATGACAGCCCGGGGCAGAATAGCATCCAACCAGGGCTCCGCCAGGGAAGTAGCACTGCCATGATGAGGCTGTTTGAAAAAATCAGCCTCATAGTCCAGTCCGGCAGCTGCTATGGTCTCCATCTCTTCCTGCTCCATGTCACCAGTCAACAGGACACTGCTTTCTTGATAGTTAAGTCTCAGAACCAGAGAATTATTATTGGGATCGGAACTGGTACCCTCAAGTACTTTTAGGGGAGCCAGAACCTCCAGAAAAATCCCCGAATCCAGGACTATCCTGTCCCCGCTTTGCAGGAGGCGAAAGTATTCGGAAGAATCCAGGATACCGGTTGCTAAACCCTCGCTCCACTGCTGATTAGATAGTCTCTGGTCTACAGCCGGGACACCCACCCAGGCAACAGGGATATTTTCCAGCACAGTCTGCGCCCCTCCCAGATGATCCTGATGTTCGTGAGTAATCAGCAGGGCAGCCAGATTCTTGATACCTTCATGCAGGAGATACGGCACAATGATTTTTGCCCCACTGTCAAATTGTT
>DDXI01000165.1 GCA_002347475.1 Peptococcaceae bacterium UBA2264 | reverse complement strand
TGGTGCCAAAGAAAAAGGTCTGGTGCGTTTGGAAGGAAAAGAATATATTGTTGCTGACGGCGATATAATTCATTTTCGCTTTAATGTCTGAGACCAAAGCAAATACCAAAGAACGGATCATTTGAACTAAATATATTTAACTTAGCTGTTATATTATTCTGATACATTATTATATTGAAGGAATTAAATTGCTGAATCAGGCTTTCCCAATCCGGCAAAGTGATTGGGGCTTTAAATTTTACCAATGGCCTTGAAATGAGAGCTGGTTCTTGCTATAATTTATATTTGGTAGTCTTATTATCCCTGCTCCGCAGAATTGCGGGGCCGTTTAGTCCGAGGGGAGGTGCAAATATGAAAGCGTACGAAGTACTTTACATCATCCGGCCTGATCTGGATGAAGAGACGCTTGCCACAAATGTCGATAGGTTTGCAGAAATTGTGACCAACAACGGAGGAACTGAATTATCTGTGGACAAATGGGGCAAACGCCGGCTGGCTTACGAAATTAATGACTTCAGGGACGGAACATATATCCTGATGAACTTTAATGGCGAAGCGCGTACAGTACAGGAACTGGAACGGGTTATGAAAATATCCGATAATGTTCTGCGTTTTCTTACCACAAGGAAAGAAGATTAGGAGCGGAGGGGTTTGCTTGTTAAATCGTGTCGTTCTCATAGGCCGATTAACCAGAGATCCTGAATTGCGCTATACCCCAAATGGTGTAGCGGTAGCTAATTTTACTCTGGCTGTTGACCGAAATTACAAAAATGCGCAGGGGGAGAGAGATACTGACTTCATTCCTTGTGTGGTTTACCGGCAGCTTGCCGAGTTAGTAACGAATTATTTGGCTAAAGGGAAACTTGCTGCTGTCGATGGACGGATTCAGGTTCGTAATTATACTGGGCAAGACGGGCAAAAACGATATGTTACTGAGGTTATTGCCGAAGATGTCCGTTTCCTGAGCCCTAAGGATAATTCGGGTTCAACTAATACTGCTTCGGCTGGCGGGGCAGGAACATTTGGACATGAGGTTATTTTGGATGATGACATCCCATTCTAAAGGGAAGGGGAGAATTGAATTATGAAACGTGAACGCGGACGCCGCCCCAGGAAACGGGTGTGCAGTTTCTGTGTTGATAAAGTGCAGTCTATTGATTACAAAGAGGCTCACAAAGTACGTAAGTATATTACGGAACGCGGCAAAATCTTGCCTCGGCGTATCTCCGGTAATTGTGCCAAACACCAACGCCAAGTAACGATAGCAATTAAACGGGCACGCAGCATTGCGTTGTTGCCATATTCTGTCGAATAACACTTAAGGGAGCAAATGCTCCCTTTTTTGATTTTCATCCTTGTCCGAACCGGCCAAAAAGTTCATTCCGGAGGTAAGGTTGGGCCGGAGCAACGGCGGGTGGTTTGCTGCAGGAATCGTGGCGGGAACTCTTTGCAGGAGATTTGAGGTTTGTCACGAATTTAAACAAGACTTGCTTCTTGAACAGGGCCTGGCAAGTGCCATTCTAAATTATTACCTCCCGGGAGAATCCGGGTTTAGGGTCCGGTTGGCTGTTTCCAGAAGAGCAGACCTAGGAGAAGAGTTATGTATATAAGTGACAAAAAAATGTTGGACTATTTTTCCGCGGCCCTGATTGTATGTTTGCCTTGGATTTGTACATCTTGGGCCATGTGGAGCTGGATTTGGGAAATGATTATCCTGATGGCTGTGCTTTGGACAGGCTGGCGCACAGGGCTGAAATGGACGGTAATCTATCTTTTGACAGGTTATGGTCTTGCAGTAATCTCTTTTCAAGGGCCAGGTCTGCAGCAGGCAGGCTATGTTCCCTGGGCTGGCCTTGTTACTGTTACCGGCTTGAAGGGAGAATGGCCGCTGCGGGTTACTGTTTTTTGGAGTATTGTAACAGCAGGTCTTTTGGGGGTAATTCCGATCGTCAGCTTTCCGCAACCTGATTTGCAAAGCCAGGATTTCCTTAATTCCCTTATGTTCCAGTATGAAAGCCTGGGCTTGCTCCCTGCATTACAGGAACAGGGGATAACAGAGACGGAACTGCGGACTATGCTGGAACAAGGGCTGGAAATCTATGTTATGATTCTTCCTGCTTTAGCGGCTATCTCCGCTATCGCGGAATTCGGCTTGGCCTGTTATTTTTTTCTCCGCTGGATCGATCCCCAGAGAAAGAGACGTGTTCCGTTTTCCTTTTGGCGCCTGCCCTGGTATGCTGTTTGGGGAGTCATCGCAGCCCTGCTATGCTATTTGGTAGGTGATGAATTATCCTGGTTGGGTCTGCGCAGTTTAGGTTTGAACCTCCTGATTGTTTACGCAGCAGTGACCTCGGTTGTTGGTGTTTCTGTTTATATCTTTTTTTTACAATCACCCCATGTACCGCGTTTTGTCAAGTGGATGCTGATTTTGGGCAATGTAGTTTATTTTTATTATTGTTGGGTCAGTATCATATTTTTTGGAATTTTTGATTTGGTTTTTAATTTCCGGCGTTTACCTGAGGGGGCGCGCGGGAAATAAAGTTAGGGAGGTGTCCAGGTGAAAGTTATTCTTCTGAATGATGTCAAAGGAGTAGGCAAAAAGGGACAGATTTGCGAAGTGGCAGACGGTCATGCCCGTAATTTTCTTTTACCCAGGAAACTGGCGGTCGAGGCAACCACCGGAAATGTTCAGGATCTGGCTCAAAAAAAGGCTGCAGAGGATAAACGTAAAGAAAAGGAACAGCAGATGGCCCATATTCTGGCGCAAAAATTGGATGAACTGGTGGTTGAAGTAGCAACCAAAACCGGTGAGGGCGGGCGTTTATTCGGTTCTGTAACCAATAAGGAAATTGCCGAGACTTTAAAGAAAATTCATGGCATAGATCTGGATAAACGGAAGATAGAAGTTAAAGAACCTATTAAAGCCTTGGGCAGTTATGTGGTCCAGGTAAAACTTTATCCGGATATTACTTCTAAGCTGCAGGTGCAGATAGTGGAATCATAATATTGTTCGCAATAATTAGCAGATGAGGGAAAAAAATCATGGAACCAACGAAGATTCCTCCGCAAAATCTTGAGGCAGAACAGGCGGTTTTAGGAGCGGTTATGCTGGAAGCGGATGCCGGAAGTTCTGTGTTTGCCATTCTTCAGCCCGAAGATTTTTATCGGGATAACCACCGTTATATATACACAGCCGTTCGTGATTTGTTTGAGAAAGGTGAACCGATAGATCTGGTAACAGTAGCCGAAACTTTGCGTCAGCAGGGACGCCTGGAATTGATCGGCGGGATAACGACCATCTCGGAAATTGCCCGCTCGGTACCATCGGCTGTCAATGTGGAATATTACGCTAAAATCGTAGCCGAAAAGTCGCTCCTGCGTCAGCTTATCCGTACAGCTAAAAATCTTGCCGACAGAGGCTATGATCCCGGGGAAGAGGCCGTGACCTTGCTGGCCGAGGCTGAGAAGATGATCCTGGATTTGTCGCAAAGGCGGATTTCAAATAATTTTGTTTCAATCAGAGCCATTCTGCTGGAAACTTTTGAAAAGATTGAAATGCTCTATGCCAATAAAGGCAATTTGACGGGAGTACCTACTTTTTTTCAACAGCTGGATCGTATAACTTCCGGCTGGCAGGCCTCGGATCTCATTATCATTGCCGGCCGTCCTTCCATGGGCAAGACCGCTTTGGCCTTGAATATGGCGCAGAATGCTGCGGTAAGGGCTAAGGTTCCCTCCGTGCTTTTCAGCCTGGAGATGTCCAAGGAGCAGCTTGTCCAGCGTATGCTTTGTTCGGAAGCTATGGTAGATCAGCAGCGGGTGCGGACAGGTGAGCTGCTGGATACAGATTGGCCCAAATTAACCAGAGCCGTTGGCCCACTATCCGAGGCTCCGATATTTATTGATGATACGGTTGGCATCACCCTTTCCGAGCTGCGTTCCAAAGTGCGCAGATTAAAGATAGAAAATAATTTGGGCATGATTATGATTGATTATTTGCAGTTATTATCAGCCAGCAAAAAAAGCGAAAACCGGCAGCAGGAAGTTGCCCAGATTTCGCGCGGACTGAAAGCGATAGCCCGGGAATTGAAACTGCCGGTGATTGCCCTCTCCCAGCTTAACCGGGGAGTGGAACAGCGCCAGGATAAGCGTCCCATTATGTCGGATTTATTGGAATCAGGAGCTATTGAAGCAGATGCTGATGTCATAGCTTTCATTTATAGGGATGAATACTATCATCCGGAATCTGAAAAAAAAGGCATAGCGGAAATTATTGTGGCCAAACAACGTAATGGCCCTGTCGGGACACTCGAACTGGGCTATCTCAAAGAATTTGCCAAGTTTGTCAATTTGGAACGGCGGCATTCTGCTTAAGCTGATTTTTAAGGGTATAATTTATCCCTGACTTTACCCGAGTCAGGGTTTCTCATGTTTTCAACTTCAATCTTTTAATTGACAAGAATTGTACTGGTTGTTAAGATAAAACTGTTTGTGTAAGAGCCGCCATTGCTAAGGTTTGAGTTAGCAAGAATTCATTGAGTAGGAAAAACTGGAGGTATTGAATATGGCAGCGGTAGTATTAATCGGCGCCCAGTGGGGAGACGAGGGCAAAGGTAAAATAACGGATTTTCTGGCTAAGAAAGCGGGTATGATAGTACGCAGTCAGGGAGGGAATAATGCCGGACATACAGTAGTTGTCGACGGCGAGGAGTTCAAGCTTCATCTTATCCCTTCCGGAATTTTATATTCTGATAAAACTTGTATTATTGCCAATGGGGTGGTTATCGATCCTGCGGTTTTATTGCAGGAGTTGAACTATTTGACAGAGCGTGGTGTCAAGACAGGTAAACTTCTGATCAGCGGCAATGCCCATGTTATTATGCCCTATCATCGCTTATTGGATGGGTTGGAAGAAAATGCCCGGGGGGATAGCAAGATCGGGACTACGAAACGCGGTATTGGCCCAGCCTATATGGATAAAACAGCCCGGACCGGTATCCGGATGAACGATCTGATCGATCCTGATGAATTTGCGGCTAAACTGCGCCGTAACCTGGCCGAAAAGAATACCTTGCTTACCAAGGTATATGGGGCCGAACCTTTGGATTTTGAAGAAATTTATCAGGAATATGAAGGTTATGCCGCCAGGCTTAAGGAGTATGTAACAGATACTTCCCTGGCCATTGCTCAGACCATGAAAAACGGCATTAAAGTATTGTTCGAAGGCGCCCAGGGGACGCTTTTGGATCTGGATCATGGTACATATCCCTTTGTCACTTCTTCCTCCCCGATTGCCGGCGGGGCCTGTACCGGCTCTGGAGTGGGGCCCACTCATATAGATCGGGTGGTGGCTGTTATTAAAGCCTACACAACCAGGGTAGGAGAAGGGCCGTTTCCCACTGAACTTACAGATGAAACAGGCCAAAGGATACAAAAACTGGGCTTCGAATTCGGGACGACTACCGGCAGAGCACGGCGCTGCGGTTGGTTCGATGCCGTGATTGCCCGTTATGCGGTCAGGGTCAACGGCATTTCCGACTTTGCTGTCACCAAGCTGGATGTCTTGACCGGTCTGGAGACTCTGAAGATCTGTGTAGGTTACAATGTCGATGGCCAAAGAATCGATGAGTTTCCCCAGAGTCAAAAAATATTCACTCAATGTGAGCCTATTTACGAAGAAATGCCCGGCTGGCAGGAAGACCTT
The DNA here is from genome assembly GCA_002347475.1 of Peptococcaceae bacterium UBA2264. GTDB lineage: Bacteria > Bacillota > Desulfitobacteriia > Desulfitobacteriales > Desulfitobacteriaceae > UBA2264. The sequence continues at coordinate 2,783 of DDXI01000165.1, read as the reverse complement.
ACTCAAATAAAGAGGTTTGAGGATTTACCGATAAATGCTCAGAATTATATCCGCCGTCTGGAGGAGTTATCAGGTGTGCAGGCTACGATAGTGGCCGTAGGACCCGGGCGGGAACAGACTATTGTTCGGGGAGAAATTTTCTGATCGGATGAAAAACTTTAGAACCCAATTATTACATTAAATGTTACGGATCAGGCCGGATAAAAGTTAAATCAGGGGAACTATAGAGTGTTCTCCTGATTCTCTAATTTACTATGTTGTTGACCGGCTTTTCGGATTTGACTGTAAGCAGTGAAGTAGATATAATTATGTTTGCAGGAACGTGCGGAAGTGGCTCAGTGGTAGAGCATTGGCTTCCCAAGCCGAGGGTCGCGGGTTCGAATCCCGTCTTCCGCTCCAATCAAATTTTAAAAGAGCCGCCTATATCAAGGGTTTTGGCCCTTTTTATTTTTGTTTTTTTGGAGTTTAGCCAGATTTTAGCCAGATTTTTTTAAAATAGCCATAGTATGAAGGGTACGAGTTTATTTCGTATCCTTTTTTGTTTTACCGGGAGAGAACATTTCCTCCATCAAATCGGCTGCCTGTTGATCTTTACTCTTGAGAAAATGGCTATATATATTCTGTGTCGTTGCGCTTGTAGTATGTCCCAGCCTGCCGGCTACTGTCTGAACATCCATACCCTGGCTTATTAAGAATGTCGCGCTGGTATGCCGGAGCCCGTGAAAGTTCAGCTTTGGCAGTTTGCTTCTTGTTATGAAGTTGGTAAACCATTTTGACATAGCATTGGGGAACATCGGTTTGCCGTCCCAGGTAACAAACAAGCGGTTATTATTGGCACATAAAAAGCCTTTATCCTGCTGATCCTCTTGGTATGCCTGTAAAAGATCCAGGAGCGCCTTGTTTGCGCTTACCCTGCGCTTGCTGCTCTCTGTCTTGGGGTCCTTTGTAAACACACCCTGACCGGGTATATATTGGCTTGATTGCCTGATCTCAATAATGTTCGTATCAAAGCGTATATCCTGCCATTCCAGGCCGCATATTTCGCCCAGGCGCAAGCCACAGGTCAAAGCAATCATTACAGCTGCCTGATGTTTTAATTCTTCCCCCTGTAGGACTTTCATCATGGCCTCGATCTGATCTAGGTCATAGCAAGCAGCCTTCTTCCGCTCAACCTTAGGGGAATCTACATGTTTGGCTGGATTATTACCTCTGTATATATCCCATTTGATTGCCTTCTCATAGATCGCGCATATAATCCCATGATGATGCCTGATCGTTTTATCAGATAAACCTTCAGAAATAACCTCTTTCCGGGTACCGTCAATCTTTATCTTAATAAATTTATGCTTTCCTTTAAGTGACTTATAGAAATCGACTAAATCCAGCGGTTTGATTTTCGTGAGCCTTATGCCACCAAAGGCCGGCAGAATTCTTGAGTTTAACATTTGCCTATACCTGAATAAAGTCTTGGGAGCCAACTCAGATTCTGCATAGTTCTCCAGCCACTTCTTGACGAATTCATTAAAGGTAACTTTTGACGGCTGGGAAAAGTCGCCGTTATCAATCTCTGTAATAAACTTCGCAAGGAGTCTCTCTGCTTCGCGGTCACTCTTGGCTTCAACATACCTGGAATAATCCCTGTATCTAAGCCTATAATAATTTTCCCCGTACTTCTGAATATGTCCGGCCAACGTATCACCCCTTTAATCTCTGCCGAACTGATAACAAGCAGATCATACTATTTCCGACTAATAACTTGACCAGTTCCTCTTGGTTCATTAATTGCGTGACCTTTTCAGCCACACTGAAAACGCTGCATATCAAATAAGTAACTTCAAGTTTAATTTCCATAATGCCACCCCCTTAGGAGCAGGGAAAGCAGGTTTGCTGCTCTCCCTGTCATTATTCCCTTAATCCTGGCAGCAGGCTGCCATCATCCGGGAGCCATATTTGAACCCCAACTCAAAGGCTGCATCAATATGAAATGTTACCTCGCTGCAATGATTATCAGCAAGATTAATCATAAGCTCTTTGCCGCAGCCCTCTTCTAATTTGTCTTGTAGCTCCTGGATATTTTTTGTAACCTGTATAAATTCGGGATCAGTCTTCAGATTCTCACCAATGTCTTCGTAAATGGTCTCCATGTTCCTATTAATAATGTGTTCCCTGATAAAATTAGTTTTCATTCCTTTTCCTCCTTCTTAAAATTAAGTATTATATATTATACATTAGTATAACATGATAAACCTATGAATTACAATATATTTGTTAAACTTTTATTTACTAAAATATACTTTTTACTGTATAATAAATATTAGGTTTAACATATAGATTATGAAAAGAGGAACACCATGATAAGCTATAAACCATTATTGAAACTTCTTATTGATCGGAATATCAAAAAGGGAGAGTTAATGGAACTTGCTAAGGTTTCAAAAGCAACTATTGCCCGATTAAGCACGAATAAATATGTTTCCCTTGAAGTTATAGATAAGCTCTGCGCTGCCCTTAACTGCCAGCCTGGGGATCTGCTGGAATACATACCGGATAAAACACTTAACTGAGCCTTCGGGCTCTTTTTTGTTTTATCTTTATGGGCTATAGGTATGTAACGAAACGCTACATACCCACCCATAAGCAATCATACTACCGCCCCCATCCTAACGGCTTAGAATCGATCCTGGCGGGGCTGTTTTGCGTTGTCTGTACTCTTCAAAGTCAATCGGTTTAAACCTCTCAAAGTTATCATTAAAATATTGCTGAATGTCCATATTTGCCCAGCC
>DDXI01000029.1 GCA_002347475.1 Peptococcaceae bacterium UBA2264 | reverse complement strand
ATATTTGTGATTAATTATTTTCAGGCCGCCAGGAAATGACCTCATCCTGAAGATCAGCTGTCATGGCACTTTCCATCCGAATAGTAATTATCCCAATCTCCGGCCCGCTGATAAACTGTTGCATATCCCGATGGTGCGCTAAATGAAGCGTCCGGTAAAATTCCGTTCTTTCCCCTTGTTCTACATCAGCCCGGCCATAAATTGTGCAGCTAAGGGGTAGCCGGTAAATAAGCAGTGCCACCGCCGGATTCTTTTGCATATTGAAAAATTTTTTGGTGTTCCTCCTGGTACTGACAATGATCAGTTCCTCTTCCGGCAGATAAGTATAATTCATCATCGACAAATGGGGCTTATCGTTCCGGCAGGTTGCTAAAAAACATATTTTTTCTTCTTCCAGGAGAGTGTAAACTGATTGCGGTAAGTTCATGACATACTCCCTCTCGGCAGGAATTATCAGCCTGCAAATAAATATTTATTGTATTAATTATTCATTTAATGTAATATTTACTTAAAAGGAGGTGTTGTATATGACAACTGGTTCATCTAAAAGGTATCTTGAGGCCTTATGGAAGTTCCTATGTGTGGTTGTAATTTTACATCTGATTATTCTGACCTCCGCGTATTTTTCGAGTAACAACACCGGACTCTTAGGATTAAAGGTATTCTGGGCCCATGTCAGCAGCGGTATTGGAGCTCTCTCCATATCACTTATCCTGGCAATTCTGGTATACTACGGTATCTATAGATACTGGACAAAACATTAAGCAAACGTTAGATTAAAGGTATCCTGAAATTCATTTCAGGATACCTTTAATCTATTTTATATCCTTAATCTATTGTATATCTCTAATCTTTCCTCTCCTGGAAATTATCATGTAAATCTCAGCCAGGAGCAATAAAATAATGCAAACAGTCACAGCAGCAATCACTGTAGGATACTGACCGGCAAAACCGCTTGCCGCTATATGTTTATACATAATACCCGCATAAGCCCAAATGATAACAAATCCGTAAGCAATATCTTTATTCTTGAACATTGTGGCGCAGCCGATTATCAGGCCAACGAGGATAATAATTACAGCCCAATTCGCTTCGGATATGCCAAAACCGTCCCAGCCTAAACTGACAAGAAGTACCGTGGCATTAGCAATAGTCGCAACGGTGATCCAGCCAAAGTAAATACTGAACGGAAGTTTTACGAGGATCTTTTCTCTAAGCATAAGCTCCTTTTTATTTATTTCCTGAACAATTAGAATCAGACAAATCAGGATGATCAGCATCAGTACCAGCGAAAGCGGTATCAGATCGTAACTCCAGGAAAAAAGCCAGGCTGNNATCTGATAAAAGGTATAGCCGGCCAGCAGAAGATAAATAATTCCCCAAATACTGAAGGTGATCCCGGCCGGGGCAAAAAGATTTTTGTAGGAATCCGATATTTGGGCTTGGCTAAGACCATTGATTGGCTGATAAACTGAAAGGGCATTTACCGCAATCATGACCAAAAAAGAAATTACAGTAACAACTTTAATAATAACACCTTTTTTAGCTGTCATTATTATTCCCTCCCTCTTTCCCCATATTTTTGCCCTATAAAATAATATCAACTTTATTGTCATCATATTCCAACTGTTAAAGCCATCATATTATTAGTCTTAAATATTGTCAATTATTAACTGACACCAACTATGTCTTCAGGGCAATCTATACTACCCGAACAACAATTTTATGCAAAACATCAGTAGTATAGCCCAAGTGAACTGAGGCATCCTTGATGTGATGGTAGACTTCCCTGTATTTCATAATGTACTTGAGGTCCGGGGAGCGAAACAACTCTTTCATAGCCGCCCGGTAAATATGATCGATTGCTGACTCAACCTGTCTGATAAGTTCCACGTGAACTTTAGCCTTGATTGGCTCTGTTTTTAAAAGAGTAACAGCGTTGGCAAGTTCAGAAATCCCGCTCTTTAATTTCAATACCATGTCTGTTATCGGGGCATCTGTGCTAACTTCGAAGTCTTCCATTTCCATAAGTGTTGATTCCGCGTAGTATAATATCCTGTCCATTTCCACTGAAAGGGAGTAGATATCCTGTCTGTCAAAGGGAGTGGCAAAAGCCTCGATCAATTCTCCTTCCATGTTAAAACGAATTTTATCCGCAACACCGGCTTGTCGGAACAAAAGCTGATAATCTTCTGTTGATCTGCTGTAAAGCCAGTTGGATAAGATTCCGATTCCCTCGGAAGTCGCCTGGGCCTGATCACTGAGCATTTTATAAAAATCCCGCTTCACCGGGAACAACCTTTCCCAAAACCTGTTATTGAACATGAAAATCCTCCTTGCTGAAGAAATCATTGCGCAAATATCCACCATCGACCTACCACAGCAGGTAATAAATAATGGCTGCTGCCAAGGCCGCTGCCGGGATCGTGATACACCAGGCGGTAATAATTTCTCGGCCGATATTCCAATTGACCATCCGAAACTCGTCCGCGGCCCCAACTCCGGCTACACTGCCGACCACCACATGTGTTGTTGAAACAGGAGCGCCCAAAAATGTGGACAGCAGGACACTGGCACCCGAAGATAACTGGGAATTCAGGCCATGAATCGGTCTGATAGTATATATCTCTCTCCCAATGGTTTTAATAACAGGCCAGCCGCCCAGCAGCGTCCCGGCAAAGGTGACCGCACCGACTATGCCTTTAATCCCCAGCAAAGGGATCTGGCCGCTCAGATTACTGACAGATGCCACTGCCAAAGTGATGATCCCCACAATTTTTTGGGTATCATTAGCGCCATTGCTAAAAGCCAATAAAGCGGTTATCAGCCACTGCAGCCGTTCGATCCATTTGTTGATTGCGGCTTTAGCATTGCGCAGCAGAATATTGGTGATAGTCTGCAAGACAAAAGCGGCAGCAAAGCCCAGGAGCGGAGAAATCAACAGGAAGAGAAGCACTTTACTAATCCCCACCAGCTGATGATCAGGGGCGATCAATTCGCTGAAACCCCACAAAACATATTCCGAGCCCCGGGCCATCCAGACTGCTCCGACTAACCCCCCAATCAAGGCATGGGTGGAGCTGGAAGGCAAGCCAGAATACCAGGTAACCAGGTTCCAAATCACCGCCCCGCCCATCGCCGCCAACAGGACATTAAGCAGAAGCGGATCTGCAGGAACAGCAGCAATTGAGGAGATAGTATCGGCAACGGCATTCCCCCCCGCCAGAGCCCCAATAAAACTAAAGATTGCTGCTAAAGAAACTGCCTGAACCGGGTTTCCGGCTCCGCTGGAAATAAATGTAGCCACAACAGAACTGGCATCATGGAGAGCATTGGTCAGGACAAAAAGAAGTGCCGCTAATATTACCACCATCAAAATCAGCCCAGTATCAATAGCAATTCTCCTCTCGGCATAGTTTCTTTAATTATACTGTTGTTTTTGACCAAATTCACGAATATTTTCAAACAGCTTTTCATTTAAGCGTGAGCGGTATATAAAAGCCACCCTCCATCGGGTGGCAGAAAAGCAGGAATAATCGCCAGGGCTTGGCAAACTCAGGGATTTTGCAGTCGGCCCTTAACCGTCAAACTAAGTTCATGGGCAGTTTCCTGGCCTTTGATCACAATTTGGTTGTCCTGGAACGACACCTGGTAAATAGCATGATTATTAACGGCGATCTCGTCGTGCTCGAGGACAAAAGTCTGGGCATCGGCCCAGTAGCCCCTCATCCCTTGGGGGAGGTAGTAAACACCAGGAACGAGACGATATATTCCGTCCAGACCTATCTGCTGGGATGAGGCTGGGCGGCTGTCGCTGAAGCTAAGGTAAATGGCAGCCTCCGCAGAATCGTTGAATTCGAGACGCAAAGTCTGCAGCTGTAGGGGATTGGCCTCCAGAACATAGGTTTTGCCCGAAATCGCTTTTACCATAGCAGGAAGAGCGGCAAGCGCTCGGGGGGCCGGAACCTGAACAACAGCTGCTACAGCGTCATTAAGTTCCGCCACTCCAGCGGGATCAGCCGGCAACGGCTTGCTGGGATCAACCAGAACCGGTTCCAGGAAAGGCATGATCTCATCAGTTTCAAAACCCCCGCCTGTAGTCACGATCATGAGATTCAGGGTTGGGATCACCTGGATCCGCTGTCCGCCGCGGCCGATGGCCGCGTATTCATTCCCGAAGTCTCCGGACATTACCCACCAGCCGTAGCCGTAATCATCTTCCCCGCCGGTCTTGATTTGCACCTTCACCGAGTTTTCAACCCACTCCCTGGAGACGATTTGCTTGCCTTCCCAAACACCCTTATTGAGCCACAAATAACCCAGCTTGGCCATATCCCGTGGCTGCAAGTGCAAGTCGCCCCAGCCGTGGTTATAACCCTGAGGGTCAACAGGCCAGATAACATCTTTGATACCCAAAGGCTCAAAAAGATTCTGCCGGGCGAACTCCAGAGCAGTCATCCCCGTTGCCTGCTGCAGGATAGCGGAAAGCAAATGCATCCCCGGACTGTCATAAACAAATTGGGTTCCCGGTTCGCTGACCACCTTGCGGTCCAGGGCAAATTGCACCCAGTCTTCCCTGGCCTGCATTGCGGTGAGGGTCCCCTCGTCTTGTTCCAATCCTAAAGACTCCAGACCCGAGGTCATACTGGCCAGATGCCGGACGGTGATGCGTTCTTTGCGCTCATCGCGGTTGGCGATAGTAAGCTCGGGGAAAAAGGAGACCATCGGCTGGTCGAGCTGCAACTTGCCCTGGTTAGCGGCAATACCGATCAGGGTGGTCATCATGCTCTTGGTTACCGAAGCTATGTCGTGGACTGTCTTGCCGTCATAGGGGTAGAAGGAAGCATCGGTTATCACCATCCCATTGCGGATAATGAGCAGACTGTGTATGTTGATATTTCTATCCCTGATAGCCTGCAAGCCTTCCGCCATTTTGCCTGAGTCGCAGCCTTGCTCCTCAGGTGTGCTGCTTCGCCAGCCCTGGGTGGGCCAGTAGGTTTGCGTGGTACCTGATTCCGGACCAAGCCAACGGGGAAGGGCGTAGACAACCAAGACAAGCAACAGGACAATGACAATTATCGCCCCTAACAGAAAACTTTTATCCCCTTCTAATTCTTTTTTCATTGTGCACCTCCTCTGTGATATAGACAAAAACCGACCTCATTTGGTCGGTTACGCAATGTCAGTACAAGGGATAAGCGTCCAAATGCACCCCCACATTCACCGCTCCCTGCTAGAAAATTATTCCTATAACCGCATGATATATCATGCGAAAACAAACGTCAATACTTATCAACAAATAGTATAACTTTACCTGATAGAGTATTGCTTGACCTTAAAATACTGTAGACCAATTAAATTCATCCACTTGGATATCCTTGTTCCCGGGCAGGATTTAAAGCAAACCCACCTCAAGATTTATTGGCCTGTTATCCAGGCTGAGCGCTTTATCAGGCCAATGAACGGTGTAGAGCTTGCTCTGATAACTGATACACTTTATTCTGGCCAGAGCAGCTCTAAAAGGGTGATTTTCAAAAAAACCGAGCATCAAAAAATCATACCTGGCAGCTTTTTCGGCCACCTTTTTAAGAAAATACCCTGCCAGCAAAATATCGTTGTCTTTGACAGCAAGGAGGGCTATACTGCCATAGTTTGCCGGAATATTCTCCGGAGGAAGATCAGGATAGCCCAACAGTCTTAAAGGCAGTTTTTTGGCGTATTTATAAACTCCCCGATATTCTGTGACAATATACTGCTTGTAACTCTGCTGATTCCACAGAGCACAGGCTGCCACAGCTTCACCCCGGCGATTGCGGAGAAGGCAGATATCTTTTTCTGTTATCCCGTATAAACTCAGATCGGCCGGGGAAAAATTCGAACTGCCCATGCTGGCCCGGTAAAGACTGGCCAATTCCTCTCTGCTGCCGCTTTCCAGAGAATAGCCCTTATCTTTCGGCCAGAATTGCCTGGTCTGCAGGTTTTGCCGGGCCCCGGTCCGGAAACAATAAACAGTATACTCTCCCTGGGGCCTGTATTCCGGCATATTTTTTCTCTTCTTCTCCAGCATCTTCTGGACACTCAGATTATCTTTTAAAATCGTTGTGTAATAAATATCCACTTCGTCTCTGGTCAGTTCGTATAAATAGCGATAAACCTCTGCAATGGACAGCACCCGCTTTCTGTACTCGCTGAGCCCTTTCAGCCCGGTCAGATATCCAGTATTTTTAACTTCGCCATTGATGTAAGCCTTGCGGATAATACAGGCCCCCATGCCGACTATTACACCGTTCTCTTTATCAGTCACGATGGGAATAACAGCCTTTTCTCCTTCCAGCAGCAGGGACATGTAAGGGTCGGGACGGCGGGTGTATAAAACAGAAATATTTCCTTTAAAATCTCCGCATTCGTAGATACTCAGCAAATGTCCGCTGTCTGCGGGCCCGGCCAGGCTGATTTCATATTTATCATTTCGGCATTTCATCCAGGTTCCTCCCCAGAGGCACATTAATTTTTTCGTCAATTTCCTCTCCCAGGCGCAGATTCATAGCCCAGAACAAGGCCCACAGCAGCGGGCTGGAACGCTTCAGGCTGCTGAAGCCGCGGCTCAGAAGCACGGGCAGTCTGGAAAATTCTTTTCGGGCCAGCCGGCAGGAAGAGCTTAACTGCCCGGCCAACATATGCCTGGGCTTAAAGGCCAGCTCACCGTAATTATAATCTTCCGCCAGCCACCATTGGTCATATAAAAGCCGGCCCTCTTCCTCCAGCCTTTGATAGAGCGGGGTCCCCGGAAAAGGCAGCAGATGGTTAAAAGCCGCGGTATAAAAATTGTTCTTTTCAGCAAACTCGACCGTTTTTTCAAAGGTTTGGGGTGTATCCCCATCATAGCCGAAAACAAAGGTCGCATAGATGCCGATCCCGGCAGCATGGATCCTTTTGACGAGCTCATTTCGTTCCCCGATGGCAGTATTCCAGGACTTGTTCATCTGCCTGAGGCTTTCTTCCTCCAAAGATTCGAAACCTATGAGGATGATTTCACAGCCGCTTTTTTTCATTTTGCGCAGCAGTTCCTTGTCCTGCGCCATAGCCAGAGTTCCCTGGCCTGCCCACTTCTTGCGCAGCGGGGTTATTTTCTCAAAAAGAGCCTGGGCATGGGCGCTGTCGGCCATCAGGTTGTCATCCACCAAAAAATGATATTTGTAGGGCGATTCCTCCAGATCCCTGACGATCTGCTCATGACCCCTTTTGTAATAAATGCCCTGATAATAGCCGGCAATAGCACAAAATTCACAGCTATGACAGCAGCCCCGGCCTGTTTCCACCAGAGCAACGGGCAGATATTTTTTGCCGGTAAAGATACTTTTATCAGGCAGGATATCGGTGAAGGCAACCCCGCCTTTATAAACCTTTTTCAGTTCGTTATTTTGGAAGTCCCTCAGAAGCTGACCCCAGACCTTTTCGGCATTGCCCGTAAGAATACAATCCGCCTGCCGGGCGGCTTCCTCCGGCAGAAGGCTGACATGATAACCTCCCAGAACCACAGGTACCCCACGTTTTCGGAACTCCGCTGCAATCTGGTAGCTTCTCCTGGCCGTATAGGTTTCCACTGTGATCGCCACCAAATCAGTTTTACTGTCATAATCAATGAGTTCTATCCGGTCATCAAATAATTCCCTTGCGATCTCCTGCGGGGTCAGGGCGTTTAAGACTGCTATAGTTAAAGGCTCCATTTTCCAGGTCCCGATATATTTTTGCCCGGGCTTTTTGCCGATGGCCGGCAGTATGAATGTAATCTTCATTTTTTCACCTGCGGGATATCGCTGTTGTCTGTCATTACCTCTCGGCCAAAGCGGGCAAATTTATCGGCATAGCCCTTGTAACCGGAGTTGACCAGGAAAGCCAGAAAGGGGCTGTTCTTAAAAGGGGCCAGCCGTTTTAAAATGGAACTGAATTTATAGGTCTCCCTCCAGGCCCATTCTATTCCGCCTTCCAATTCCTCCTTGGTCATTTTCCGGGGGATGTAGACACAGTGCTCCACATCGTACATGGCCCAATCCCTTTCCACGATTCTGTTCTCGGATTCCAGCTGTTTATAGTATTCTGTTTGAGGAAAGGGAGTAAGGATGGAATAGCGGGGCAGATCAATTTTGGTCTGGAGCACCATTTCTACAGTTCTTTCAAAGACGGAGGTATCCTCATCATCGCCGCCGAAGGCGAAGCAGCCCTGGACAAGAATACCGGCATTGTGCAGTTTTTTCATTAGCTCCCCGTATTCCAGGACTTTATTGACGCCCTTATGGATAAATTTCTGGGAGGATTGGCTGATGGACTCAAAGCCGATCAATAAACCCCGGCAGCCGCTTTTCTGAAATAGGGCCACCAGCTCATCATCAATACCTATCGCTGAAGTCACCAGCCCAAACCACATTTTCTGCAGAGGGATCATGGCTGTGAACAACTCCACGGCATAAGCTCTGTCCGTAATCAGATTGACATCCGGGAAAAGCACTTCCCGGGAATGCAGGGCCTCAATCTCGGCAATAACTTCCTTGACCGGCCGCTTGTAAATTGTCCGGCCAAAGGCCGCCGGGTAGGCACAAAAGGTGCAGGGCAGGGTGCAGCCGCGGACAGCCTCCAGGCTGTTCATGGTAATATATCTCTTTTTATTGAGAAGCTCCCGCCTGGGAATCACTCTGCTGCTGATAGTGAAATCGCCATCCTGAGAATAGCGCGGCTGCAAACAGCCGTTTTGATAATCCCTGAGCATCTGCGGAAAGCTCTGCTCGGCAAAGCCAGTGCAAACAACATCAGCATGCCGGGCAGCCTCCTCCGGCAGCATGGTGGGATGCACTCCGCCCAGAACAACAGTTTTCCCGTTGCTGCGGAAATAGTCGGCATAAGCATAGCAGCGGGAAGAGGTCCCTGTTATGCAGGTTAGGCAAACCAGGTCGGCCTCCAGATCCAGCGGGATGCTCCCGGCAGTTTCATCGTAAATCACAACTTCCGCCGCCAATTCTGCCGGAACCAGGGCTGCCAGAGTTGTCAGGGTCAGGGGCGCATAGTGCAGGGACTTTCCAAAGCTGCCGTTATATCTGTGCATGGCCCCGGCCGGGGCCAGAAAGGCTATTTTCATAAATATTCCCCCTTAAAAACCCTGTCCCAGCCGCCCTGCAGATGCAGAACCGCCGGCTTGATATCGCCCAGACGCTGGCCGCGCCCGGCACATTCCTCCAGATATTCCTGTCCCGGATTTCCCGTCAGCTTAAAAATCTGTACTTCCTTAAGCTGGCCCAATTTCCGGCAATAATCATAATGAAAATTCTCTCTCAAAGCTTCCTCCAGTCCTGCAGGAACTCTTGCTGCATTTGTATATAGTACATACCGGTCTGACTCCGGGGCCAGCATAAAAAAGCCTTCCTTAATTCCCGCTTTTTCCAGGGCAGCTTTGACAAACAGTTCATTCAATTTCTCGCCAAAAAGATCGGAAACCTTGTCCTCTTTGCCTAAGAATCTGATTACCGGGATCCGGCCCCGGAAACCTGTGACCTGAATAATATCTTGCAGCCTGTAACGGTACAACCCGCCGGAAGTGGTCAGGATCACAGCGTATTCCCGGCCTATTTCCAGTTCCTGAGCCAGATATATTTTATTATCCTCCCCGGCGGCAAACTCAAAAAAGTGAGATTTAAGGCTCAGAACTGCCCCCTGGGCCTCAGTCAGGGGAAAGGAGATAAAACCCTCTGTCGCCAGCAGACCCTTCGGCTGGACTGCTGCCTCCGGAAATATTTCCTGCAGCCGGGCAGCGTAATCCCTGGCCCGGGCATCACCCCAACAGCTGATCACCTTTAAGTTCGGCCACAGTTTGCGGAATGCTTTTTCCCGGAGAAGCCTGCCCACTTCCCTGCCCCTCTTTTTGTTTTCCAGGGCAACAGCGGCAGTCAGTTTTTCTGCGTTCTTCTCCATGTATTCCAAATGTAGAATAAATAGGCTGGGATTCCAGACGGATATCAGGGTCAAGTCCCGGCATCGCAAAAGCCCCAGGGCGGTCTGGTAATAAAACTCTTCCCTAGTGGCTGCGCGGACGACCTCACTGGGTACTGCCAGGATGAAATTGAAGAGTTTTTTCTCCAGGGTCCCAAAGTATTCCTTGTCATCCTCAAAGCCAATCGGAATACCACCCTCGGTATACTCCCTGCCGGAGAGAGCAGG
>DDXI01000132.1 GCA_002347475.1 Peptococcaceae bacterium UBA2264 | reverse complement strand
GGGGGCAGGGAACGGCCTTCTATTCTTGCCGATGCCTGGGAAGCGGTCATGGGAGCTATCTACCTGCAATACGGTCTGGAAGTAGTCCGCCGGGTAGTTCTGGATTTATTAAAGCCTGTGATAGAGGAAGTGGCCCAGGGCAACTATGGCGATTACAAGACCATGCTGCAGGAGAAGGCTCAACGGCAGGAAAGCGAGGTTAATTACCACATCCTATTGGAAGAGGGTCCTGATCACAGCAAGCTTTTTACGGCGGGAGTTTTTCTTGATGGGAAGCTGATGGCTAAGGGCTGCGGACGTACCAAAAAGGAAGCAGAACAGCTTGCTGCCAAAGACGTATTGGAAAAATGGGGGAGGGAGAGTGATGGCTAAAGCCAGTAATCTCCCTGTTTTTTTGAAATCGATAATTATCCAGGGTTTCAAGTCATTTGCTGACCGGGTCAGATTGGAACTGGGCCCGGGATTAAATGTTGTTGTCGGACCAAACGGCAGCGGTAAAAGCAATGTTGCCGATGCCGTCCGCTGGGTTTTGGGCGAACAGAGTGTCCGGAGTCTGCGGGGCAGTAAAATGGAAGATTTTATTTTTACCGGGACCCTGCAGCGCCGGCCGGTCGGTATGGCTGAAGTTTCCCTGGTTTTTGATAATGCCGGCGGAATTTTTCCTTTGGAATTTCAGGAAGTGACCATCACCCGGCGTCTTTATCGTAATGGAGAAGGACAGTTTTTTATTAATCGCGTTCCTTGTCGTCTCAGGGATATTCAGGAACTTTTTATGGATACAGGTGTGGGTAAAGAGGGATTCTCGATTATTGGTCAGGGACAAGTTGATGAGGTACTCAACTCCCGAACAGAAGAAAGACGCTTTATTATAGAAGAGGCTGCCGGCATTACGAAATTTCGGCTTCGTAAGAAGGAGGCTTTAAAACGGTTAGATGATTCTGAGCATAATCTGGTGCGGGTTGAAGATATTTTGCGGGAAATAGAAACCGGGCTTGCTCCTTTAGCTGCCCAGGCTTTGATTGCTGAGCAAAGCCTGGCCCTCGAGGCGGAAAAACGACGTTTGGAAATTCAACTGGCTGTATGGGACTTGGCTGAAGTACAAAAGAAACTCACTGCCGGTTTGGAGGACACCAATGATCTGAAAAGCGGTTTGGCTAAGGCTGTTGGTGAATTAGCGGCTGCCGAAAATAATTATCTGCGCCGCAAGGTTGCTTTAAACCACTGTGAGCTAAATTTGCAGGAAGAGGAGAATAAAGTTCAGCTTTCCCAACAAACGGTTAATTCCCTGACTCAGGATCTCAGTCTCCGCCGGGAACGCCGAAATTATCTGGGGGAGAGAAGTGAGGAACTGGTTCAGGAAATCAGCGCTGAAATTGAGAGACTGACAGCTCTGAGCGTCCGGTTCAAAGACCTGGAAGATAAACAGGTTGTTCTTGAGAGCAGGCTGGCTGAAGCCGCCGGCAAGTTGGCTGATGATGAGCGGAGGCTCAAGTTAGCCCGCATGGCTAATGAAAGCAAACAACTGGAAGACCTTAAAGCCGAGCTTTTTGAGATTCTGACGCAAAAAGCTAATTGCAGCAATGAGATAAATAATTTTGGTCAAGCACTTGCCAATTTAAAGAACCAGGGCATTTCCCTGGAACGGGAGTGCCTGCAAACTGCTCAGGATCTGGAAAACAATAATAGGCTTCTGAGCAGGCAGGCTAAGGAATTGGCTGCTCTTCGGCAAGAGGTTAGAGACAGGCAGGAGCAAGAGGTTGCTCTGCAGATCAAGCATGAACAGACGGAAAAATTATTACAGGAAAACAAGAGCAAGCTTGAAGTTTTGTCCAGAAGAGCGGACTTGTCTGGTGCCCGCTGGCAAGCCCTACGGACCCTGGAAGATTCCCGGGAAGGGTATCAGCGGGGTGTAAGGGAAATCATGCTGGCTAAAAAACAGGGTATCTCGGCTTGTACTTCTCTCTGCGGCACAGTAGCAGAACTTCTGCAAGTTGAGGAAGAACTGGAGTTGGCGCTGGAGGTTTCTTTGGGCGGAAACCTGCAAAATATTATTGCCCGGACGGTGGCTGAGGCTAATGAAGCTATTGCCTTTTTGAAAGCCGGGCGCTTGGGGAGGGCAACTTTTCTCCCTCTGGATGTTATTCAGCCCAGCAGGCTTCATGTGCCTGCAGAGATCAGCAGTGATCCAGGCTTTGTGGGCATAGCCCTGGATCTGGTACGTTTTGATGATATTTTCCGGCCGGCCCTGGAGTTTTTATTAGGCAAAATTATAATAGTTAAAGATATGCCGGCAGCTGCCAGAGCAGCGGCTGTTACTCGTCAGAGAGTGCGTATTGTGACTTTGGAGGGTGATCAGGTTCATCCCGGCGGTTCCCTGACAGGAGGTAGTTACCAGCGCCGGGGAGAAAATCTTTTGGGACGGTCCCGGGAGATCAGTGGGCTGCGTCAGGAATTGGATCTGCTGGAAGTGCAGCTGCGGGACCTGACGGTTACAGGCGCTGCCTTGGAGGCAGACAGGCAGGAACTGGGTGCTGGACTGGCCAGACTGGGGCAAGAAAAAAAAGAATTAAACGAAAAATTGCTGCATTGCCGTATAAATACCGAAAATCTGGAAAAAGAAAGTAAACGCCGGCAGGAAGAAGCTGTTGTAAGCGATCTCAGATACAAGGAAATAGTATCCAAACGGGCGGAAATGGAAGAAAAAATAAGGATTTCTTCCGCCCAGCTGGAAATTATGGAACAGAAAATCCGTACTGCTCGCAGCGATCTTGCCAGGCAGGAACAGGAATTTAAAGAAAGTGCCCTGGTAATCGAGGCTCAAAGCGAAAAACTGATCAGCTCCAGGATACAGGCGGCAAAATGGGAACAAGAATATGAACAGTCATCTGCTTTATTGCTGCAGGAAAGGTTTGCCTGGCAGGAAAAAGAAAAAGTAATCAGACACAAGAAAACGGAATTTAATAAGGCGCAGTCGGACTATACCCAACTGGAAGAGGAGATCGAGACCCTGCTCCAAAATCTTGAAGAAAAGACAGGCCAACAGGAGGAGAACCTGCTGGCTGCGGCCTTGCTGCGCCAGGAAAGGGAAAACCTGATACTTGGTTTAAATAACTGGGAGCAGATTACCCAAAAACAGAGACTGGCAATCCAGGTGTACGAACAAAAAATCCACGTTTTGGAACTGGGCTTGGCACGCTGGGAGGCAGAATGGGAGACAGGAACGAGGCATATGTGGGAAGAATATTCCTTATCCTGGCAGGAAGCGTCAGCTTATCGGACTGTTTTGGACAAACACTGGCTGCGGTCCAAAATACAGGAAATCAAAAAACAGCTTGCAGACCTGGGCCCGGTCAATCAGGCTGCTATTGAAGAGTATCCCAAAATGCTGCAAAGACGCGATTTTCTAAGTTCCCAGCATCAGGATCTGGCTGAGGCCAACCAATCACTCCGGGAACTTATTGCTGAGCTGGACAAGACGATGAGTCTGCGCTTTCGGGAAGGATTTAAAGCTGTAAATGAGGCTTTCCAGGAGGTTTACCGGGAATTGTTCGAGGGCGGGCAGGCTGAACTCAGACTGGTTGAGCCGGCTGATCTCTTGCATTCAGGTGTTGAGATCATAGCCCAGCCTCCCTGGAAAAAGCCTCAGACTTTGTCTCTCCTCTCCGGAGGAGAAAGAGCGCTGACAGCCATCGCCTTGCTTTTTGCTTTATTGCGGGTAAAACCCAGTCCGTTTTGCATCCTGGATGAAATCGAGGCCTCTTTGGATGATGCCAATATTCAGCGTTTTGCGAGCTATCTCAGACGCCTCGCCAATTTAACTCAATTTGTAGTCATTTCGCATCGCAAAGGAACAATGGAAACAGCTGATGTGCTCTATGGGATAACCATGGAAGAATCCGGGGTCTCCAGACTTTTATCTGTGCGGCTGGAAGATAAGGTCTGATTGGGAATTGCCAATTATGAATTGAGCTGGTGGGCCTATTTGTGGTAAAATGACGAAATAGAAGTAAAAGGAGAGAATATACGGTGGCAGGTTTTTTTTCGCAACTTAAAGCTGGTTTAAGCAAGACTCGCCAGAATCTGGTGGAACGTGTCGAAGAACTGCTGACTGGGCGCAGAAAAATAGATGAGGAATTATATGAACAGCTGGAAGAAGTTTTGATCGGGGCTGATGTAGGTTTTAACACCTCCATGGAGTTGGTTGAACAGTTGCGCCAGGAGGTTAAAGCCCGGAAAATATCTGAGGCAGACCAATTAACCGGGATCCTGATGGAGCAAATTGTCAGTTTATTGGGGGAAGAAAAACCGTTGTTATTTTCGGCTGCTGGCCCCAGTGTTTTTCTGGTGGTTGGAGTCAATGGTGTCGGTAAAACCACCACAATAGGAAAATTAGCCGGCAGACTTAGACAGGAGGGCAAACGGGTTATTTTGGCTGCTGCCGACACCTTTCGGGCTGCGGCTATTGATCAGCTGGAGATCTGGGGGCAGCGGGCCGGTGCTGAGGTTATCAAACAAAGAGAAGGGGCCGATCCTGCTGCTGTTGCTTATGATGCTGTCAATGCTGCCCGATCCCGCGGGATTGATGTTGTTCTGATAGATACGGCAGGGCGCCTGCACAATAAAGTAAATCTGATGGAAGAATTGCGCAAGGTGAGACGAGTCATCGAAAAGGAAATTCCGGGAGCGCCTCACGAAGTCTTGCTGGTTTTAGATGCTACAACCGGCCAAAATGCCTTACAGCAGGCTAAACTCTTTAAAGAAGTTGCCGATGTTACCGGGATAGTTTTAACCAAACTGGACGGTACCGCCAAAGGCGGTGTGGTGCTGGGAATACAGGGGGAAACCAAAATCCCGGTCAAATGGATTGGGATCGGCGAAGGAATGGATGATTTAAGGCCCTTCGTGCCCCGCGATTTTGCTGCGGCTCTTTTCAATCGCCCTGAGGAGGGAATGACTTGAGCGATTTCGCACTTATCGGGGGGACGGGTTTAGAGCTGCTGCCCTTTTCTGACAAGCATATGATAACTATGGAAACTCCTTTTGGCATTGCTCAGGTTGTGAAAGGTTATTTGGACACTCTGGATGTTGTTTTTTTGGATCGTCACGGCTATGATCATGTTTTCCCTCCCCATCTGATCAACTACAGGGCCAATATTTGGGCTTTAAGAGAACTGGGTGTCAGAAAGATTCTGGCCACAGCGGCTATGGGATCATTATCCTCGAATTTTAAGCTGCAAGATCTGGTTTTACTGGATCAATTTCTTGATTTCACCAAAAGCAGGCCGCATACATTTTTTGAAGGCGGTGCACAGGGTGTGCTGCATGTCGATGTCACAGATCCCTATTGCAGCCACTTGCGGCAGGTAATCCTGGAGGCAGGCCGGGAGCTTGACTTAAACCTCAAGAACGGAGCGACATATGTCTGTACTGAGGGACCGCGCTTTGAGACTCCGGCGGAAATCAGAATGTTTCAGAAACTGGGCGGGGAAGTCGTTGGCATGACAAGCGTACCGGAAGTGGTTTTGGCTAAGGAACTCGGTATCTGTTATGCTGCTATAGGAATAGTAACCAATGAAGCAGCGGGAATTGCCACACACCAGCTGACTCATGCTGAGGTAGTGGAAAGAATCCGACAAAGCGAAAAATCAGTTTTTGAGCTGATCGAGAAGACGATGAGGATGTTAACACCAGAACAGAATTGCACATGCCCCTTAGCCAATGTAGAGCTTGGTAAGTTTTAGAAAGGCGGTTTGGATGTGAAGACAATTGAATGGTTAGGACGTTCTTTGCGAGTTTTAGATCAGACTAAATTACCTGTTGAAGAAGTATACTGCGAAGTTGAGTCTTATCTGGAAGTAGCGGAATTGATTGAGAAAATGGTAGTACGGGGAGCGCCGGCTATCGGAGCTGTGGCTGCCTACGGCTATGCTCTGGGAGCTATGGAATTTCAAGGTTCTCAGGAAGACTTCTTTACCCATCTGGAAAATGTTCAGGCCCGTTTGGAAGCGACACGCCCCACGGCTGTTAATCTTTTCTGGGCTTTGCGCCGCATGGAAGATCGTTTGCGGGAAATGCGTGAGGCGGAGGATTTGGCCCAGATCTGCGCGGCTCTTGTCGATGAAGCGAATTCTATTGCCGAGGATGACCGCAGAATGAACAGACTAATCGGAGAATATGGCAATGCGATTGTGCCTGATAAAGCCAGTATTCTAACCCATTGTAACGCCGGGGCTTTGGCTACGGTGGAGTATGGCACAGCTCTGGGAGTCATCAGGACCGCCTTTACTGCCGGAAAAACGATTCATGTTTATGCTGATGAGACCCGGCCGCTGCTGCAAGGTGCCCGCTTAACCTCCTGGGAACTTTTACAGGATGGGATACCTGTGACTCTGATTGCCGATAATATGGCCGGCTGGTTGATGCAACTGGATAAAATTGATCTGGTAATCGTGGGGGCAGACCGTATTGCAGCTAACGGGGATACTGCCAATAAGATCGGAACATACACTTTAGCTGTTTTAGCCCAGGCTCATGGTATTCCCTTTTATATTGCAGCTCCTACTTCCACTATTGATTTAAAGATGCGCAGCGGCCCGGAGATTCCTATTGAACAGCGTCCTGCCGAGGAAATACGGGAAATAGCCGGAGTTCAGATTGCTCCCTCTGAAGTCGATGTTTATAATCCGGCTTTTGATGTTACACCGGCCAAATATATTACTGGAATAATTACAGAAAATGGAATTATCAGTCCGCCTTATGCTGCGAATCTGCTTAAAATGCTGGTCAGATTATGAGATTGAAGAAAGAAATAGTTCGAGTTGGCCAAAACCTGGCAGCCAGCGGTTTGGTTGTGGGGACTTGGGGGAATATCTCCGCTCGGGATGCCGGGCGCGCCGGATTCTGGATCACCCCCAGCGGCATGAATTATGCTGCCCTGAAAACAAAAGATCTGGTGCTGATCGATCGCCAGGGCCAGATTATGGAAGGTTTCCGCAAACCCTCGACAGAATTTCTGATGCACTTACATACATATTCCCAACGTCCGGATATTGCAGCTGTTATACATACTCATTCAGTTTATGCCAGCGCCCATGCTGTGGCCAGGCTGGCTATTCCTGGTATTATAGAGGATATGGTTCAAATTATCGGCGGAGAAGTGGAAGTAACCCCTTATCATTTGCCGGGAACACAGGAATTAGCTGAGGCTGTGGCCCAGGCCTTGGCTGCCAAAAATGCCGTTCTTTTAGCCAATCATGGCATGGTGGGAGTGGGGCAGAACCTGGCTGAAGCCTTTAAGGTCTGCCAGATAGTAGAAAAAACTGCCCAGATCCACACCTATTCTCGTATATTGGGAACACCGGTATTTTTAAGCAACGAGGATATAGCTCAGATGAGAAAGGGCTATTTGGAAAACTACGGACAGCGCAGCGCTGGCAAGGAGGTCTGAGACTTCAGATATGGCAAAGATATTGATAAGGGCCATGGTCTTACCTATGACCGGACTTGGTGATTTTTACCCTGAAGGTGAAATTGTCCTGGACGGCGAAAATATTCTTTCTGTTGGAGAGAGAGGCTCTGCTCCGGCGGGATTTGTTCCTGACAGGATTTTGGATTACCCCAATGATGTTTTTTTACCGGGGCTTATTAACTCCCATACCCATGCTGCCATGACCTTGCTGAGGAGCTATGCGGATGACCTGCCCCTGATGCCCTGGCTGGAGACAAAGATCTGGCCGTTTGAAAATAAAATGTCGGCTCAGGATATTTACTGGGGGACAGCTCTGGGCCTGTGCGAAATGATTCGTTCGGGAACGACTGCTATGCTGGATATGTATATAGCTATGGAGCAGGTTGCCGAGGCGGTTCTGGCAGCCGGGACCAGGGCTGTCCTGGCGCGGGGGATGATCGGCAATGCTCCCAATGGCCAGCAAGCCTTCCGGGAGAATATTGAACTGCTTAAAAACTTTCATCAGCTCGGGGATAAGCGGATTACAGTGATGTTTGGGCCTCATGCTCCCTATACCTGTTCCGGAGAGTTTCTGCAACAGGTGAAAGCGGAAGCCGATCATTATGGTGTGGGTATTAATATTCATGTGGCTGAAACCAGGGATGAAGTAGCCATAATTCAGAAATATCAGGGTTTAACTCCTGTACAGTGGCTGGATAGTCTGGGACTTTTCGGCGGCCATATTGCAGCAGCCCATTGTGTTTATTTAACTCCGGAAGACATGGAAATTCTGGCCCGCAAGAATGTCTGTGTGACACACAACCCGGAAAGCAATATGAAGCTGAACAGCGGGACAGCTCCAGTTCCAGCTTTGTTGGCTCAGGGAGTTACTGTCGGGTTGGGTACGGACGGTGCTTCCAGCAATAATAATCTGGATATGTTTGGAGAAATGCGTACTGCTTCCCTGCTGCAGAAGCTGCAGGTTGGGTGCACGGCACTTCCGGCCTATCAGGTTCTGGAAATGGCCACAGTTGGCGGAGCCAAAGTATTGGGACTGGACAAGGTCGGCCAGCTTCTTCCGGGTTATAAAGCCGATTTGATCAGTGTCAATCTGGATCAGCCGCATTTCTATCCCCGTTTTTCCATTCCCGGACATTTAGTATATTCGGCTCATGCTGGCGATGTCCGGACCGTAATTGTCAATGGAAAAATTATTATGGAAGAAAGAAATCTTCTTACCCTGGATGAGCAGAAGATCTGTTCTGAGGTTGAGACCAGGGCTAAACGTATAGCTGCGGAGCTGAGCTAAGCGGGCAGAGGACCGGTATCAGGTGAGCAGTTAGTTCGCAGAGAACGGATCATAAACTTGACAAAGCATCGCCAATCGTTTAAACTCATTGTAAAGTAAAAATACTTTACAATGAGGCAGGTTCTGGGCATGAGAAAGATTGCTGAAATGGCTCTCTTAGCGGATTTTTATGGCCCGTTGCTTACGGAAAAGCAGCGGAATGTTTGGGATTTTCACTATCAACAGGATCTTTCCTTGACAGAAATAGCCGAACTCGCCGGGATAAGCAGACAAGCAATCCATGATTTGTTGAAACGTACTGAAAAGATCCTCCTGGGTTATGAGGAAAAACTGGGACTGGTGCAAAGGTTTCGGACAGAACGCTATAATTTGCTGGAAATAGAGAACCTGTTAGCAGAGTTGCTGACCAGGGAGGCTTTTGCTGATCCAGTCAGAGTAAGTCTGGAACATATTTTGGATAGGATCCATGAAGTTATTCTGAGGATTTCTGAAGAATAACTGCGTTCCTTGAACTTAGGACTTTGTACCGGATAGCTGCTAGTTGCGTGATACATAATGTTCAATTGGAATCAGGCATTGTGAATCAGAGTTATGAAAGCGGGGACAGATATGTTTCAGGGCCTGGGAGAAAAACTACAGGAAACCTTCAAAAGACTGAAAGGAAAAGGCAAGCTGACTGAAGCTGATGTCAATGAGGCTATGCGCGAGGTTCGCCTGGCTTTATTGGAAGCAGATGTCAACTTTCGGGTTGTCAAGAACTTTGTAGCTAAGGTTAAGGAAAGGGCTATCGGGCAGGAAGTTATGGAATCTCTTTCTCCCGGGCAGCATGTTGTTAAAATAGTTCATGAAGAAATAATAAATCTGATGGGCGGCGAGGCCAGTAAAATCCAGATTTCTCCCAAGCCTCCCACAGTCATTTTGCTGGCAGGCCTGCAGGGAGCCGGCAAAACGACGCATGCGGCTAAACTGGCTGTAATGCTCAAAAAACAGGGTAAACATCCTCTGCTGGTAGCCTGTGATATTTATCGGCCGGCGGCCATTAAGCAGCTGCAGGTTTTAGGGGAGCAAACCAAGACACCTGTTTTTTCTCTTGCCGGCAGCACGCCGGAAGAGATCGCCCGGGCAAGCCTGGACTATGCCAACTCCCAGGGCTTGGATGTCGTTATTGTCGATACTGCCGGCCGTCTTCATGTTAATGAGGAACTAATGACTGAACTGCGGGATATTAAGGCCAGCGTCCAACCACAGGAGATCTTGCTGGTGGTTGATGCTATGACCGGGCAGGATGCTGTAAATGTAGCCCAGGCATTCCATGAACAGTTGGGTATTGATGGTGTTATCCTGACAAAACTGGACGGTGATACCAGGGGCGGAGCTGCTCTTTCGGTGAAGGCCGTTACCGGCTGCCCAATCAAATTTGCCGGCACCGGGGAGAAATTGGATGCTTTGGAACCATTTTATCCCGAACGCATTGCATCCCGTATTTTGGGAATGGGTGATGTCTTAACCCTGATAGAAAAGGCTCAGGAAGCCTTTGATAATAAAAAAGCCCAGGAAATGGAGCAGAAACTCCGAAAACAGGAGTTTACCCTGGATGATTTCCTGGATCAGATGCAGCAGTTAAAGAAGATGGGTCCCTTGAATTCAATTCTGGAGATGATCCCCGGTGTGGGAAAATCGCTCAAAGATGTGAAAATCGATGAGAAGGATATGGGACACGTGGAGGCAATTATCCGTGCCATGACTCCGGAAGAACGCCGCAAACCGGCTTTAATCAAGGATTCCCGTAAACGGCGTATTTCCAGGGGCAGCGGAACAAGTATTCAGGAGGTTGGGCGGCTGCTTAAACAATACGAACAATTTCAAAAGATGATGAAACAATTTGCAGGCTCAGGCGGAATCGGAATACCCGGCAAGGTCAAAAAGGGTCCTAAAGGGAAAAAACCGGATTTTCGTTTTCCCTTCGCCTGATTCTGTTTGCTTGCAGTGTTGTTTTTGTTAAAGATATTCTGGACAGGAGGTGAAATACATGTCTACTAAAATTCGTTTGCGTCGTATCGGTGCCAAAAAGAATCCTTTTTACCGTGTAGTTGTCGCTGATTCCCGTGCCCCCCGTGATGGACGATTCATTGAAGAAATTGGTTATTATGATCCCACGAAAAGCCCGGAGGTCTTGGAAATAAATGAAGAAAAGGCCTTGAAATGGCTGGGGAATGGAGCTCAACCATCTGATACTGTGAGGTCGTTGTTGCGCCATGCCGGGATCTTAGCCAAGTTCCGCTCCAAGAACTAAGTGTGTTGCGAGGGTGGTATTGTGAAAGAACTTGTTGAAGTCCTAGCTAAATCATTAGTCGATCATCCTGATGATGTTGTGGTTTCCCTGGCTGAGACTGAGAAGACAGTGCATATCAAATTAGTGGTTGCCCCGGGAGATATGGGTAAAGTTATTGGCAAACAGGGGAAAATAGCAAATGCTATTCGTTCGCTGGTCAAAGCGGCAGCTGTCAAAGACGGTCGGCGGGTCCATGTAGACATCGATCAGTGATATAAAAATATAGACATCAGGCAGGTGTCTGGGGACAAAAACCTGAGGTCAGAGACCGAAGCAAGCGGTCGTGATTAAGACAGATGTCAGATAGAGACAGAAATTAAGAGGTGCGAGGTTAAGACGGATTTAGTGCTCAGGATCAAGGGCAAAAATATAACGTCGAACCTGGTACCTCCTACTTTTGTAGCTGGTTCTGAATCTGAGCAAGCCCTTTTGATCTCTGGCTCCTGAGAGCCGATTTCTGAATAAGGAGGTGCCGGACATTGGATGAAGTTTTGATTGGAGAAGTTTTACGTTCTCATGGGCTGAAAGGAGAACTGAAAATCTATCCGCTGACACATAATCCGGAGAGATTCAGAAAGCTGGATGAAGTACTGCTGGTAAAAGGTGCTGCCCATAAACGCTTTCCAGTCAGAAGTGCCCGTATGCAGAAAGATTTTGTTTTTCTCAGTCTGGAAGGGATATCTGATGCGGAAGAAGCGGCCTGTTTTCAGGGCTGGGAGGTCAGGATAGATCGTTCCCAGGTAATACCTTTGGCTGAGGGCTGGTATTATTTTGAGCTGGAAGGCATGGAAGTTTTTGAAGGAGCGGCTTACCTGGGAACCCTTATTCAGGTGATTCAGACCGGGGCCAATGACGTCTACCTGGTTAAAGGTCCCCGGGGAGAAATATGTATACCTGCTCTTAAAAGTGTTGTTAAGAAAGTTGATGTAGCCGCAAAACGCATGGAAGTTATTCTTCCGCCGGGACTTCTGGAAGGTTGAGATTATGCAGTTTACGATATTGACATTATTTCCGGAAATGTTTGCTCCCTTGGGAGAAAGTATTCTCAAACGGGCCCAACAAGCTGGCTTGCTGAGTATCCGGCTTGTTAATTTTCGGGATTTTTCCCTGAGCAAACACCACGTTGTCGATGATGTTCCCTACGGGGGCGGTGTCGGTATGGTTTTGAAACCCGAGCCGATCTACGCAGCTTTACGGTCTTTACCGCAGGCTGGAGGTCAGCGTAAAGTGATCCTGCTGACACCTCAGGGGAAAGTTTTTCGCCAATCCCTGGCTGAAGAGTGGAGCAAATGCAGCGAGCTTGTTCTGATCTGCGGCCATTACGAAGGTTTTGATGAACGTATCCGGGACCTGGCTGATGCCGAAATCTCTCTGGGAGACTATGTTCTCACAGGCGGAGAACTGGCCGCTATGGTTATTACCGACGCGGTGGCCAGGCTTATCCCGGGTGTATTGGGTGAGACAGCCTCAGCTCTCGAGGATTCCCATTCCGGCGGTTTGCTGGAATATCCCCAGTATACTCGCCCTCTGGAATTTGAGGGAAAGAGGGTGCCGGATATCCTGCTTTCAGGACATCATGCCCGCATCAAAAGCTGGCGGCGTAAAGAGGCCTTGCGGCGCACTTTTTTGCGGCGGCCGGATTTAATAGAGAAACTGCAATTGGAAGCCGGCGATTTTATTTTGTTGGAGGAACTGGCTGAAGAAAACGGGGAAATAGCTGTCTGGCGGGAGAAGTGGCAACATCTTCGTCCAATTTCCCGGAAGCGGCGTTAAAACAGGAGGGATGGGGATGGGAGATCTATACGTAGTTTTGATCCATGCTCCGGTTTACAATAAAAACAAAGAAATTGTGGCAACATCGATTACTAACCTGGATATTCATGATATAGCCAGATGTTCGGCTACTTATAGAGTCAAAGGCTATTATCTGGTACATCCGGCCAAGGCGCAGAGAGAACTGGCCCAGCGGATAATGGGATTCTGGCAGGAAGGTTTCGGAGCGGAGTATAATCCGGACCGGCAGGAGGCTTTTTCGCTGGTACATCTGGCGGCAACTCTGCCGGAGGTCCTGGCTGATATCAAACTGGAACAGGGGATGAACCCCCTCTGTGTAGTGACCGATGCCCGCAGGCAGGACAATTCCATCAGTTATACGGCCATGCGGCAGCGTCTGGAAAATGAAAACACCCCTTTTCTCCTGCTATTTGGTACAGGGTGGGGGATCTTGCAGGAAGATGTGGAAAAGGCAGATCTGATTTTGGAACCGGTCTATGGCCCAGGGGCCTATAATCATCTTTCAGTCCGTTCGGCAGCGGCAATCATTTTGGATCGTTTACGCGGGCATTAAGCCTATCACCTGGTCTGTTCGAAGTTAAGATCGTTATTGCGCATAGATACGGGGTATGATAGAATATTGATTGCTATGATAAAGGATGGTCCTCTGACTGTTTAAAATAGTTTATGAACATCTGGCAAGGAAGGGGGTAATTTGAATGGATTATATTAAAATGATCGAAGAAGAACAAATGAGAAAAGACCTCCCTGATTTTCGGCCTGGAGATACTGTACGGGTTCACGTACGCGTTGTTGAGGGTGCCAGGGAACGCGTTCAGATTTACGAAGGCGTAGTAATCAAAATCAAAGGCGGGGGTTTGCGAGAAACCTTTACCGTGCGCAGGGTAACATATGGGGTTGGGGTCGAACGGACTTTCCCGCTCCACTCACCTCGGCTCGACAAGATTGAGGTGGCACGCCGCGGAGTTGTCCGCCGGGCCAAATTATATTACTTGCGTGGTCTGTCCGGAAAAGCAGCGCGGATTCGTGACCGTCGTCGCTAAGAAAAGAGCTGGAGTAATCCAGCTCTTTTTTAATCCTTCTCGCAGGCCTGTCTCTCTCATCGTGCCTGAAGGCTTGGCGAAAGCCAGGCTTTTCCTGATTATAGGTTTGGTTTTGTGGTTTCAATATTATAAGTATTGTAAGTGTTAAATTAGATGTGTTATTCAATATTAGTAATATGAGGATTAAATAATGAATATACAATGGTATCCGGGTCATATGGCTAAAACAAAACGTTTGCTTGCGGAACAACTGCGCTGGGTAGATGTTGTGATCGAACTCGGAGATGCTCGCTTGCCTGTAAGCAGCCGGAATCCTCTCTTGCCCCAGTTGCTGGGGTCGAAATCCAAGCTGTTGATTCTTAATAAAAGTGATCTGGCTGATCCTCTCTGGACAAATCGCTGGCTGACAGAACTGCGCAAAGTGAGTCCGGTTATTGCCCTGAGTGCGACCCGCGGTGAAGGAGTATCTCAGATCATGCCTAATCTGAACCGCCTGGTTACTGCCAAAATGGATAGCCTGAAGGCTAAAGGAGTTCGCTCCCGAACGATCCGGGTTATGGTGGCGGGGATACCTAATATCGGTAAATCCACTCTTATTAATCAGCTGACAGGAGGGGCGCAAGCCAAAACAGGGAATAAACCGGGGGTAACCAGAGGTAATCAATGGATCCGAATCCATGACCGTTTCGATTTGCTGGATACTCCGGGTTTGCTCTGGCCCAAGTTTGATGATCAGGAAGTCGGTTATAAACTGGCAGCAGTTGGTTCAATAAGTGATGATATTTTTGATCTGCAGGAATTATCGGCCTGGCTCTTGGATTGGCTTTATCTGCATTATCCTCAGACAGGACAAAGATATAATTTAGGCATTGAGAAAATTACTCTTGAAGCTATCGGACGGGCCCGGGGCTGTTTGCTTCAGGGCGGAAGGATAGATACCCTGAAAGCTGCCCAAATATTGCTCAGGGAATTCCGCCAGGGTAATCTGGGCAGGATAACCATGGATCTGCTCGAACCGGGATTGCCGGACAATTAAGAGAAAAGGAGCAAACTGCAAATGTTATCCAGGCTGAATATCCGGGAGGTTGCCGAAGCCTTACGGAAAGAACCAACTGAATATTTCTTGAAAGCTTGTTTTGAAGACAAACGCAGTGGTGTCCGCCGTCTGGCTGAAAGGTATCTCAGAAACAAACAAGCCGCTCTGGAGGAGGACCAACGCATTCAGCAATTGCTTCGTGAGGAAAAGAAATTATGGTCTCAGGGCTTCAGGCTGCTGGCTGGTTTAGACGAAGCCGGCCGCGGCCCCTTGGCCGGCCCGGTCGTAGCTGCTGCCTGCATTTTGCCGCCGAAGTTTTCCCTGCCCGGTTTAAATGACTCCAAAAAGCTTTCTGAAAGCAAACGGGAAAAACTTTATACTCAGATCCGGCTGCAGGCCCTGGACTACTCTTTGGGCAGTGCCGAACCAGCAGAAATTGATGCTCTGAATATCCTGGAGGCAACCAGGCTTGCTATGAAACGAGCCCTTCAGGGCTTAAAATTGCATCCCCATTATCTTCTGCTGGATGCCCTGAACTTGCCGCTTGTTGCTTTGCCTCAGCTCCCCCTGATTGGCGGGGATGGTCTGAGTGCCAGTATTGCTGCAGCTTCGATTTTAGCTAAAGTTACCAGGGATCATAAAATGAAAGAGCTGCATAGCGTTTATCCTGCCTACGGCTTCAACAGCAATAAAGGCTATGGGACAGCTGATCATATGCAGGCTTTGGAGCGCATAGGGCCCTGCCCTCTTCACCGGCGCAGCTTTGCCCCGGTCTCTGCCAGGCTGCCGGAGAAAAATCTGTAAGCAGTTTGGTGCAATAATAATTTCGGATCAGTATGGAAACAGGAAAAGGAACTGTCTGAAGCTTTATTTCAGGGCAGCTCCTTTTTATTATGCATTTTAAGACAAGGCACGAATATAAGGGAAAAGTAATTTTAAATTAATGGCAGGATTTTTTCAAGTAATCTCGAAAGCTGTAATTGATATACAAAAAATAACAATAAGGAGAAAATATGGTACGACCTGATAAGGATAGCTCTGAGAGCAGATCTCTGAAACAATATATTGGTCAGGCTGGGGAAGATTATGCTGCCAGTTTTCTTACAGAAGCAGGGTTGATTATCTTGCAAAGAAATTTTCGCTGTCCTAAGGGAGAGATTGATATAATTGCTCAGGACCGTGATGATTTGGTCTTTATCGAGGTGCGGACCAGGAGTTCTGCTTTCAGGGGCTGGGGTGAAGAAAGCATCACTTGGCTGAAGCGGCAGCGCTTGCAGGCTGTCGCCGGCTTTTATATATTGCAGCAAGGGTATGAGGTTTGGCCCAGAATAAGATTTGATCTCGTGGCTTTGCGCTGGCAGGAAGAGATCCATTTTTGTAACTGGCTGCAGGCCATCTTCTGAAAACAGATGTCCAGCAAGAAAGAGACCAGGATAGCAGGATGGGGGTAAAGGATGTTTGCAGCGGTTTTTGGCATGTCGGTAATTGGTCTTCAGGCCCATTTGGTCAGAGTCGAAGTTGATGTCAGCAATGGTTTGCCGGCCTTTGAAATTGTGGGACTGCCGGCCGTTGCTGTCCGGGAAGCCCGGGAACGGGTACGCTCGGCCCTGAGAAACTCAGGCTTTCAGTTTCCCCTGCAAAGAGTGACTGTAAATTTAGCCCCTGCCGATCTGCGCAAAGAAGGGTCAGGCCTGGATTTACCTATGGCGGCAGGTATCCTGTTGGCTACAGGGCAGTGCACCATACCCTGTAGCGAAAAGTATGTTTTCAGCGGCGAACTCTCCCTGGAAGGATTTCTCAGGCCGGTACCGGGAATCTTGCCAATGGCCGTGGAATTGAAAAAACTGAGTTCCGGTCCAGACGAAAATTTTAATAAGAAGGCTCCCTGCCTGCTTGTGCCGCCGGAAAATTTGCCGGAAGCCCGGCTGGTAAGCGGGATAGCCAGTAATTGCTCCTTAACCCTGAGGGATCTGATTGCTTCTTTGGAAGGCAAGAAACCTTTTATTGACCGGGAGGGAAGCCAGCTGTCCAGGGAAGAGGAACAACTGCCGGCGGTTGATTGGTCTGATATTCACGGTCAGCAGCAGGCCAAGCGTGCCTTGGAAATTGCCGCCTCCGGCGGACACAACATTTTATTGGTTGGACCTCCTGGTTCCGGTAAGACACTGCTGGCCAGGGCTTTTGCCGGAATTCTGCCTCCTTTGAGCAAGGAAGAGAGTTTGGAAGTGACCCAGCTTTACAGTATTGCCGGGTTATTGGGACAGCGAGGCAGACTTATTGAGGAACGGCCTTTCCGGAAACCTCATCATTCAGCCACAGCTGCCGGAATAATCGGGGGAGGCCGGGATTTGAAACCAGGCGAACTGAGTCTGGCTAATCACGGAGTGCTTTTCCTGGATGAACTGCCGGAGTTTTCTAGGGTGGTCCTGGAGTCTTTGCGTCAGCCTCTGGAAGATCGCCACATTGTTATTACACGCCAAATGGGCAGTGTCTGCTATCCTGCCCGCATAAGTGTGGTGGCTGGCATGAATCCCTGTCCCTGCGGCTTTTTTGGTGATGGCGGCAGGATGTGTGCCTGTACACCTCTGCAGATCCATAATTACCGCCGTAAAATATCCGGCCCTCTCCTGGACCGCTTCGACCTTCATATTGATGTGCCGCGTCTGGCTTATGAAGATCTGAAGTCCTCCCGGGAAAGTGAAAACAGTATGATAGTCAAAGCGAGGGTCAAAGAGGCCCGGGACCGGCAATGGTATCGTTTGGGTTCCAGCAGGACTAATGCTGAAATGTCGGCCCCGGAAACTGAAAAATGGTGTTATCTGACTGCGGCTGGGGAACTTCTTTTGCAGAAGGTCTATGAAAGTCAAAATCTCAGCGCCAGGAGTTACGGCCGAATTCTCAGAGTTGCCCGGACTATTGCCGATCTGGCCGCTTCGGTAGAAATTTTATCTGAACATCTGGCCGAAGCTTTGCAATATCGGGTTTTGGACAGAAAAGGTTCTTTCTGAGCGGCATTATCTGCCTTTGAAAGGCGACAGCAGTTCATAAGAAGTCGATTTTAGACTTTGTATAAAAAATACTTGACTTTAATTGTGGGACATTTTACACTTGTAATAAATAGTACATGTTAACGCAATGAAGAGAAAGTCAGTTTGTTGATGTTGCAAGAGAGTTGGCGGCTGGTGCGAGCCAATGAACTGGACAAATGATTCCATCTCTGAGTGGCCGGTGATGAATCGTGACGGGATCGCCCGATATAGCGAATAAAGTTGGCTGAAAAGCAAAATGGGTGGCAACGCGGGAAAACTCTCGTCCCTTGGGGGATGTTGGTTTTTTTTTATGTTATTCCCTTGCTGAAGGTGTAAACTGGGTGGTACCGCGGAATTCCCGCCCCAAGATTGGGGTGGGTTTAATTTTTAAGGTTAGGGGGAGTATTTTTATTGCAGATGAAGAATATGATGGGGATGAAGAGCGAAAACGGTGACAGATATTGTTGTTGTACCAGACAGTCTCAGGAATTGAGCCAGAAGGCAGAGGTATTATAAGTACCGTCACAGCAAGGTTATTTCAGCTGTTGCAGACTTAGCAATACCAACAGAAATGCCAAATCGGGAATTTGAAGTGTCATAATCAGGTATAATCAGGTATAATTAAAAATGAAATTTCTAAAAAGTAAATAGTGATAAATATAGTTGTAAAAAATAATTGTATTGAGGGGTGCCATATGTTTAAAGTAAACTGCCTGAATCCGATAGCGAACGTGGGATTAGATTTACTTACTGCCGATTATGAGAAAGTTGATAATTTCAGCGATGCCGATGCGGCCCTGGTCAGAAGCGCCAGCGTTCATGAACTGGATCTGCCCAAGTCCATGCTGGCTATCGCCAGAGCTGGAGCTGGAGTCAACAATATTCCGTTGGACAAGTGTGCTGAAAACGGAATCGTCGTGTTCAATACTCCGGGTGCCAATGCCAATGGCGTTAAAGAACTTGTTATTGCCGGCTTAATGCTCGCCGCCCGCGATATCATGGGCGGAGTTAACTGGGTAACTGCTTCCAAAGAAGAACCGGAACTCGCCAAAGTGGTTGAAAAAGCGAAAGCCAAGTTTGCTGGTACCGAAATTAAAGGTAAGAAACTGGGTGTAATTGGTCTCGGGGCTATTGGCGTTTTAGTAGCTAATGCTGCTTATGCCCTGGATATGGAAGTTATCGGATATGATCCCTTTATTTCAGTGGAAGCTGCCTGGAAGCTTTCCCGGAATATTAAGCCTGGCAAATCTTTGGAGGAAGTATGCCGCGAATGCGATTATCTGTCTGTCCATGTACCGGCTTTCGACAAAACCAAGGGTATGATCAACAAGGATGTTTTGGATGTTATGAAGGATGGAGCAGTGGTACTGAACTTTTCCCGGGATTCTTTGATCAATGATGAAGATATGATCGCTGCTCTGAAATCAGGTAAGGTCAGAAAATATGTAACAGATTTTCCTAACAACAAGGTAGCAGGTGTTGACGGCGTTGTTGCTATTCCTCACTTGGGAGCTTCAACTAACGAATCAGAAGATAACTGTGCTATTATGGCAGTAAATCAATTAATGGATTTCCTGGAAAACGGCAATATCAAAAATTCCGTAAACTATCCGGATTGTGACCTGGGAGTATGTAACTATACCAACCGGATTGCCATAAATTACAGAAATAAACCGAATATGTTAAGCCAGTTTACCACAGCCCTGGCTGGTGCTAACATCAATATTCCGGATATGATCAATAAGAGCAAGGGAGAATGGGCTTATTGCATGCTGGATGTCGAGGCACCTTTAAGTGCTGACCTGATCAAGAAAATCGAAGGAACTGACGGTGTCTTGAAGGTAAGAGTCATCAGATAAGCTGGCCTCATGTCTTAGCAAGGTTATTGCCCCTTATCCGCCAGAAGGATGAGGGGCTTTACTGTCTTTACTCAACCGCATTTCGCATATTCGCTCCCTGCGTCCGGGAGACCTCCCACGGCAAGACCCGCAACCTTCATCCTATCTACCCGCCGTATTTACATTCCCGGGTCCGGGCAGTTTAGGGGATTTTGTCAGTCATATTTGCAAGTCCTATCAGAAATAGGACCTGCAAATAGGGCTATTTTCATCTACTATTATCTTCAAAATCAATATAATATAGGAAAGTACTTATAATTCCCTTACCCAAATAGAACCATACAAAACATGGAGAATCCAGAAGTGCATTGCAAAAAAATAAATAATCCAATAAATCAAGGATTTTCGCGTAATCACCTCGAATTATTACCTTAATCATCACTTTAGCACTTGCCCTTGTAACTGCCTGACCATTCTAAAGCTTGATTTTGACAGTCTATTATAATGTTATATGGCGTTATAAGCACAAT
The DNA here is from genome assembly GCA_002347475.1 of Peptococcaceae bacterium UBA2264. Lineage (GTDB taxonomy): Bacteria > Bacillota > Desulfitobacteriia > Desulfitobacteriales > Desulfitobacteriaceae > UBA2264. Next base: position 1,245 of record DDXI01000132.1, on the reverse strand, counting down.
ACGGTTGGAAAACATTTTATAGGGTATATATAAAAATATTATTAACGATACAGATAAAGAAAGAATGTTTTGTTGTATTTTTATTTATAATAGATTTATAAGTTGATATATAATCTATATTATTAGGGTATAATGCATTTTTTGCTTTGAGTAGGATGTGGGAAAATGGATGAAATATTAGTTAGTATAAATTGTATAACATACAATCATGAAAAATATGTCGCAGAGGCAATTGATAGTTTTTTAATGCAAAAAACAAATTTTAAATTTGAAATTCTTATTCATGATGATGCATCTACAGATAGAACAACATGCATAATTATGGAATATCAAAAAAAATATCCGGATTTAATTAAGCCAATATTACAAAAAGAAAATCAGCAATCTCAAGGGATTAGTAAAATATTTTATACATTCAATCATGTAAGAGCTAAAGGCAAATATATTGCTATGTGTGAAGGCGACGATTACTGGACAGATCCTTATAAATTGCAGAAGCAGGTTGATTATATGGAAAATCATCCTGACTGCAGCATGTGTTTCCATGCCGCAGATAAAGTGAAGGTTGGTATAGGAAAGATAAGCACGATAATGCCTTACGATCAAAATTGCATTTCACCTACAGCTGATATTGTTTTGGGTGGCGGCGGATTTATGGCGACAAGTTCAATATTATATAGAAAAACTTCCATGGACAATGCCCCGGATTTTTTCTTTAATGCGCCTGTGGGAGATTACCCCTTACAAATATTAACTTCAACTAAAAATTACGCCTATTATATTAATGAAGTTATGTCCGCATACAGAGTTGGGGTTGAGGGTTCCTGGACAAGCGATATGGCTTCTAAAATAAATTGGGAAGAAAAATTTATCGAACATTTTAAAAGAACAATAGAAATGTTGAAAAGATTTAATCAATACTCACAGGGAAAATATTCTGATATTGTAAATAAAAAAATATTGAGGAAAGAGTTTGAAATACTGAAAATAGAAAAAAAGATAAAACAACTTAAGGGACCTAAATATAAAGCAATATACAATGATATTGGACTAAAAGAAAAAACAATAATTTATGCCATGTGTTATTTTCCTAAAATGTGCCATAGAATAGCAAGCTTTGAAAAATGCATGAAACAATATATGGAAATAGTCAGACAGAGCTTAAGTAATTAATTTTTAAAAAGATATTTATGTGTCAGAAAGGGGCAATAAAATGAGATTAGGAATAATGCAGCCCTATTTTTT
>DDXI01000044.1 GCA_002347475.1 Peptococcaceae bacterium UBA2264 | reverse complement strand
TTTGGCTAGCAAGCCCTAATTATCATATGTATTAAGGGCTGTTACTGTCAAGCAATAACCCTGCTTTCTGGTAATCTGCACTATCAGCCTATGATTGGTACCTGCTCTCATAAGTCTGCAGACACGCCGGACGTACCGAAAGAAAGGGAACCGCCATCCCTAGCGGTCCCCAACTAATTTTTTCGTTGCTTCTTTAAATTTGCGTCTCAATATTTCTGCTGTTAAATGTCTGCTGTTACGAGTCTGTTTGTTCTACCTTCATTACCATACTGATCTTCGCCGTCAAAGTCTGCTGAAGTTCCAGCTCTGACTTTGTCGTAGTCAGGATCAATTTCATCATCAAGATGTAAGGTCCAGGTAGAAGCGTCAACCATGGTCACAGAGTCAATATCAACTTCATCACCATCGACAGTAACCTTGAAGTCGTCTTCATCAATGTCTCCGGTGTTAGCGATATCTTCGTCGAAGTAAACAGTAATAGTCTCCAGATCTTCTATTACAGCATCCTCAACATCGGGTCCTGTTGTTTCATAGAAACGGAAGTCGTCTGCTGCGTCATAATTACCGTCTTCATAAGAATCCCATTCTTCAACATCATTACCGTTGGTATCTTGAATACCTTCAATAACTAATCTGAAGTCGTCATCCAGCACCTTATAGTCAGCATAATCGAGAGCTCCGGCTCTGACAGTTAATTTAACTGCGTCTTTGTCGGTACTGGTGAATGCTGCATTACTGAATACAGCATCTCCGTCGAGTTCATAGTTGTCAACATCGAGAGCTGAGGAACCTACTTCGTCGGTGAAGTATACATAGTAGATATTATCAGTGTCATCAGAACCAGTATCGATATCATCTACATTAACGTCGGCTTCTTCTTCAGTTGTTACTTCGAATGTTACGTCAACTTCTTCTGATTGAGCACCTTTAACTGTAGCAAAACCTTCAGGTAAGGTGACAGTATATTCACCTTTATCAAGGTTTGCCAAAGCAATGGCGAACTGGTTGTCATCGATGTCTAAACCATCTGAATCATAGATGTCATTATTGTCGATGGAATCAAGTACAATTTCATCGCCGTCTTCATCGATAAAGATAACATCCTCCAAATCGTTAACCAGGTCAATGCTGCCGTTAACATCCACATCAAATGTAAATACAGCATATTTGTCTCCGGCTACTGATTCGATTTCCCCTTCGGTAGATTCGAGTGTTGGAGCAACGTCTTTGAATTTAACAAATTTAGTGTAATCATCACCAACATTTCCGGACTTGTCTTCATAGTCGGAGATGACAATTTTATATGAGGTATCTTCATCCGGGGCGGAGGCTTCAAAATCGAGATAATAGGCCTTGTCATTTGTTCCATCAACTACTTCTATGGTTGGATTTGAGGGGGCTAAGGCTGCAATCTCTGCATCAAATGTATCACGAACCGGTTCATCGAAGGTGACCTTAAGTGTTGTTACACTTACCGCTTTAACTGACACAACATCAGGATCAGTATTGTCTTCTTCAAGATCAAATTCTTCTTCGTAAGCATCAATCCTGTTGCCGGCTAAGTCTTTAACATTTTTAATGGAGAGTGTGTATTCACCTTCGTCTAGCCCAGCAAGATCTGTTACTAAAACGACATAGTGATCATCAGCATCTCTCTCTAAGGTTACATTAACAGAACTGTCATCTTCATCCAGTATTTCTATGTTGGACTCATTTTCAGCACTGGCTTCAGAGACATTTTCACTGAAAGTGATTTCCAGAGTGTCTCTGTCTGTGAGGTCAATTGAGTCAACCTCGGGCTTAACGTTGTCATAAAGTGCAAGAATTTGTTTGTAAGCAACCACTACGTCGCCGTCTTCATTTTCAACATCCGTGATTTTTACAGTGTAATCATCATCCGGATCGTTGGTAAATGCATCATCTTCTTCAATTTCTACTATGACAGTAATTCCGTCAGGCTGAAGTACAGCTTTTTTTACGTCAGTATCTTCGATTTCATAATTATCGGTGTCTTCTGCAGTGCCTTCATCTAATTTCTGAGAATAAACAACTTTCAGATGAGTAGCGTCATTGACTGTTACATTTACAACTTCAAAAGTTGTAGAAACGTATTCAACCTGAGCTACAACACTGTCACTGACAACACCAGTACCGCCGAGAGCGACAACCACACTGGCAGCATTCATTTTGGTACTAACTACGCTGGCAGCTTTAACTGTGACATTGTCAGTCAGGAGAATGGGGGAATTAGTTTTGGCAGCCAGGGGAGCACCAGCCAGAGCGTCAACCAGGCTTATGCCATTGGCAAGATAGACTTTATCATAAGAATAGGTCAGGGCTTTCACTACTTCCACGTTGGTATCAAACCGGTCGGGTCCATATAAACGGGTAGCGGTAACGCCAGCCATATCTTTAACCAGAGTTGGACCGCCAAGAAGATAAGTTTTGGAACCCTTAATTTTTGAGGCATCAAAACTGCCATCAGGATTAGTTATAACGATAGCATAATTGTTGGCTGCAGCAAAGGAAGCTACAGACAGGGCATCGGGGATAGCATAGTAACCAACTACAAAAGTGCCGGCAGGAGCAGTTAATTTAGCATTGATAAGGTCACTGGTTGCTATGCGGTCAGCACCGGAAACTTTTTCCACAGAAGTGGCAACAGTTTGAGCGTCAGCAATCACTGCATCGGAAATAGCACCGATAGCGATTACTTTTTTGCCGCTGAGTTTAGCTTTAACAGCAGCATCCAGGGAATTCTTAAAAGTTAAGTAGACAGGGCTGACTTTTCCGGCCAGGGGGGCCACAGCCAGGGAATCAACGAGGTTACGATTATCAGCCGGAGCAAGAATTACTGTGTCGGCAGGTCCAAAGGCATCAGCGATGGCGATAGCAGTCGCGATACGGTCGGCTCCGGCCAAGCGTGTGCTGTCAGCAGCAAATACTTGCATCGGAACCATAGTCAGAACCATGGCAACGATAGCTAATAAGGCCAAAGTCTTTTTCATTTTTCTCATGTAGGTAGATCTCCTCTCTTTCGTTTGGTATTTGATTTTGTCTACGGAGCAAGGCTTCTCAAATTTTACGCCCAAATCTCCTCACCTGCGTTGTCCTGTTAATCCCTCACCCCCTTAAATTTCCGTATATTCTTTAGACATTGCGCAATATCTAAAGGCACCCACCCGCTTGGAAAACGGGGGCGTCCCCCCTAAAGTAGGGGTGGCTTACCCTTTAGACTGCTGAAATATAATGAATAAACCTGGTTAAGGTTTTTTCATCCATTAGAGATATTCTTCAGGCAGGCAGATATCCCTGCCTGTTTGAAGACTTTTTAAAAAAATTCACAAAATATTGTAAAGGAAACACTCCCATAATATTCCTTGCTGATCATAATTACAATTTTAAAGCATAAACCACTATTTTTCCAGTGTTTTTTATCAAGAATTCCATAAGAATTCTCAAAGAGGTTCTTTTTTCCCAGGAACATAGTCCTAATATACCAGTCCTGCCGGGAAAGCGGATCTGCCTATAACCAAATCCGTTATAATTCAGTTCTTTTCAAAGGCCGGAATCCCCTGGCAGGTTGCTCCGGCTGCCTTTAAGCCGCCTGTCCAAACCTCCCGCAGAGTTCTGATTCCGCAATAGTTCCACAATCCTAATAATGGTTCGACGAACTGACAATAAATCCTCCCTGCTGCAGCAATAGTTTAAGCAAAAGTTCCAATCTTTTACTTCCTGTCAGTGGATCAGGGCCTGAATGGTCTCCAGGATCTTGTCTGAAATCACATCTTGTCCACCCAGGGCCAGGGCTTTCATATCTTGCCACGCCTGTATTATTTCCCTAAAAGAAGCTGTTGGCCCAGCGGGAGAAAGCAGAATAATGGTTGTGCTCTGCAGGGCAGCCAGCAAACCGCCTGTCAGGGCATCAGGATAATCTTCGCCTGTGGCCAGATAAACCAGGGGACCTGCCACAGGGTAAAGGGCCAAAATCCCGGCTGCAGTTTCATAACGATCAGACCCTGCCAGCCGCTGAGCGCCGGGCAACCGGCGGCAAATAAAAGAGGATATCCGGGCCTCTCCCCCGATTACAAGAGTTTCTGCTACGGAAAGTCGCCGTAAAACAAGGTCTGTTTCGGAAGGCAAGAGCTGATCAGCAGTCAATAGAAGCGGTTCTCCCTGCAGGGCAGCCTGCGCAGCAATCGCCAGGGCATCAGGATAGTTTTCGCCGTTAACCACAACGGCCTTGTGTGTTGTGCCCAGGGTTTCAGCCAAAGCAGCAGCCGTAGCATAACGATTCGGCCCCCCAATACGTCGCACCGGATATCCCTGAGCACTCAGCTGATTCTTGACCTGCTCAGAGATGGCGCCTGTTCCCCCCAGAAGGATCACCTCCCTGGCTGCCAAACGATCGATCTCTGCCAGAACCTCGGCTGAAAGATCCTGGGAATCCGTCAGCAAAATCGGGGCCTGTTCCTTATAAGCCAGAGGCACAGCAGCTAAGGCATCCGGGAAATCATCCTCCCGGCTCAGGAAAACAGTATCAGTCCCCGCCGGATAGGCTGCCTGGGCTATCTTGATGGCTGTTTCCCGGCGATTAGCTCCGGCAATCCTGCTTGCCGCAGGGATTGGACTATAACCAACCTGATAGAGGCCTGCTTTGTAAATACCAGCCCTGACTTCCTGGGAAGCGACACCTCCGCCTACCCGAATCCAACGCGAACCGGACCAACGATAGATATAGCCCAAAAGTTCTGCCCCTGCAGCCGGTATCTGGGCCTGGACAGCCAGGGTCAATATTTTCTGCGGATTACCTGTAAATTCCACAGCAAAGGCTCCGCCGCCGGCAAGGACACCTTCCGGCAGTTTTTGCGGTGATTCGGCCTGACTCACTTCAACTGTCATATTTTGGGGGAAGGCCCGGGCCGGAACGAGTAAAGCGGTCCCGCTGTCCGCAGTCCCCCGGACCGAGGCCCCCCGAACCGAGACCTCAGCCGGAGAAGCCAGGGATTTGAGGGCATCATTTATATGAAGAGAGAGATCCGCATCCACCCGGCCAAAACCATATTCATCATCCCGGCCCGGGCTGCCCAAATCCTCTGCTCCCTTGGCCAAGGCCAGTTTGACCTGCTCTGCTGTCCAGTCCGGATGTTTGCTCCAAATCAGAGCAGCAACACCTACTACAAAGGAAGAAGCCATCGAGGTTCCGTCGGCAGCAGCGTAGGTCGAACCTTCCTCTTTACTCCAATAATCGCTGATTATATTCATGCCCGGGGCAGCCAGCACACATTCCGGCCCGGTTGCTGAAAGGGCGGCTATCTGATCGTCAGCATCGGTAGCGGTTACCGCTAAAACCTGGGGATAGGAGGCCGGATAATTGATACCCGGGTTACTCTGCTTGGGCGGATCGAAATTACCGGCAGCAGCAACCACCAGGACCCCTTTTTCCTGAGCATATTCGACTGCACTCCTGAGGACAGCTGTTTCGGTATCTGAACCAAGGCTTAGGTTAACGATCCTGGCCCCGTGGTCAGCAGCCCAGACAATTCCGGCAGCAATAATATCGTCGGCACCTTCCCCGCTCTTATCCATGGCTTTGATCGGCATGATTTTGGCCTTATAAGCCACTCCGACGATGCCGCTGTCATTGAGCTGCGCAGCCGCAATCCCAGCCACATGGGTTCCATGCCCATTATCATCCTGGGCCATGCCAGGAGCAGTACTGTCCATAATAGCGTTATACCCGGGTACCAGATTTCCTTTCAAATCAGGATGGTTCAGATCAACCCCCGTATCCACAATGGCAATGGTGATCCCTTCTCCCGCAGCCCCGTCAGCCCAGGCTTGCGGTACCCGGCCAATATTCAGATTGTATTCCTGGGAATACATGGGTTCATCTGCCTCAGCAGAAAGATCTGCTTTTCCGGAAGCAATTGCAGCGATTTTTTTCCGGCGATTTCTTTCCGCGCTGATAACTTCCTCTTCTTTACGTAATTGCCTGATAATTTCCTCAGGATTTTCTCCGGCCGGTATGGCCAGAGTCACATAATTCAGCGGCCCCTTTTTGATAACCTGGGCTCCGACCTGAGCAGCAAGCGTTTCCGCTTCCCCATCTTGCAGGCGAACAATAATTTGCCGGGCAATTTCCGGCGGCCGACTGTTTGTCTGGCTTCCGGTATCCTTTGCCTGGACGGCAGGTAAATTCAAGCGGTCAGACAGGGAAAGCGGTCTGCAGAGCATGCTGCCCAGCAAGATCAAAAAAAGTAGGAAGGCTGTCTTTTTATTATTCATTGCAGTGCCCTTTCTTCTCTGTCTTTGGGATATCTTAGATATTCGACAATTACAGGGCACTTCCTCTACTGGTACTGGCCCGTCTGTGTGGATTTTTTTCTATATTATTTTAATAATGGAATCAATTTCACAAAAGCCATTTTGGGATTATTGCTGCGACATATAGTATATTAACAATAGATTGATCTATATGTTGTACCATAAAATTATTTTTCAGTATTGTGAAATTGCTTCAATACTTAATAAAAAAGAAGGGGAAGAGGATTGGCTGAATTTGTTTCTAATATAATAAAACACCTGCTATAATTACAATAAATATAAATATGCTTGCAGCAGTAAAAATTAAAAGAAGGGATCCCGATAGCTATGCGTAAATCAGTCCTGATCCTAACAAGCGCTCTTCTAAGCGCCCTTTTGCTCATGTCCCAAATTCCCTTTATAGTACAGGCCGAATCTGCCCCGGAAACTTATCCGACCCGTCTGGCCGGTTCAAACCGCTACCTCACCGCTCTTCAAATCTCACAGGCAGGCTGGACAGAGGCCGACAATGTAATTCTGGCCCGGGGAGATAATTTTCCGGATGCCCTGGCCGGAGCGGTGCTGGCCCAACAAATGCAGGCCCCGCTTTTACTGACAGAACCCGGCTCCCTCCTGCCCGAGGTGCAAGCCGAGATTCAGCGCCTGGGGGCAACCCGGGTTTACCTCCTGGGAGCCCAGGCAGCCTTATCGACAGCCATTGAAAGCAAACTTGCTGCTCTGAAAATCAGTTTTCAGCGGTTGCAGGGGGCAGACCGTTACGGCACTGCTGCCAGCATTGCCCGCCTGACGGGAGCCCCGGAGACCGAAGCTTTTTTGGTAAGCGGTTATAAATTCGCCGATGCCCTGAGCATCTCTTCCTATGCGGCTGCCCACAATATTCCGATACTGATGACTGACGTCAACAGCCTGCCAGGTGAAACAGCTAAAATTCTGGCCGAATTGAAAATCAAAAAAATAACAATTGTCGGCGGTACGGGTGTGGTCGGTGTTGCCGTAGAAAACGCCCTGCAAGCTCAGGGCTATGAAACCGGGCGCCTCGAAGGTGCTGACCGTTATCAGACCAATCTCAAAGTCATTCAGTCTTTGGATCATGAGCGGACCGGAATATTTATCGCCACCGGGGAAAACTACCCCGATGCTTTGGCCGGAGCTGTTTTAGCTGCCCGGCAAAACCAGCCGATATTTTTGATCCAGGATGAAACAATCCCGGAGCAGACCGCCGCTTATTTAGATACCCTGCGTCCGCAGATCAAACATATTACCGTTTTCGGAGGCTATGCCTTAATACCCTATGGGACAGAAAGCATTATCCGGACAGGTTCCCTCACTCCCCGCATTTCCCTGCACTATTGGCAGGCTTACAATCATGCTGCCTATCAAAGCCAACTGAGTCTGCTTCCTGAAAAAGCCGCCAACTGCATCGATTTCATCTCCCCTAACTGGTACCAGCTTAATAATATCCCGGACAGTCAGACCGCTGCCGATGGTTCCTTTTCCGGAGTCAAAGATATGAGCAGCAGCGATTATGGCCTGCTGGTCAAAGCAGCCCAAGCCCGTGGTTTGAAAGTCTTGCCGATGATCGCTTCCGGATGGAGCGCAGAGAACAAGGCAGCTTTGGACTCCCTGCTGGCCAGCAAGGCCGCCCGAGGCAAACTAATCAGCGGGCTGGTCCAAATGCTGCGGGAAACAGGCAGTGACGGAATTGTGATTGATTTCGAAAGTTTAAGCGATGATTCAGGACCGTACCTTACCCAGTTCATCAAGGAACTCAGTCCCCAACTTAAGGCTCAGAACAAAATTCTGGCTATGGCCGTCATGCCCCGCACTTCAGCTGTAGACTGGTATCAGGAATTTGATTATCCCCGGCTGGCCCAGAACGTGGACTATCTGAATATTATGACTTACGACTACAGTACCTCTACCCCCGGACCCATTGCTCCCCTGGACTGGGTTAAAAAAGTTCTTAATTATACCAAAAGTCAGGGCGTAGCCATGAATAAAGTGCTTCTGGGTATTCCCTATTACGGCCGGGACTGGACAGCAACAGATGATGGTTATCTGAAAACTTCTATTAATTTAAGTACTGCTCTTAAAACCACTGCTACTTATAATGCCACGCTCCAGCGTTCAACTACCAGTGCGGACTCAGTAGGCATACCCTACTACACTTATACTGACATCGCCATGGCTGAGCACACTGTCTATTACGATGACCTTTTGAGTTGGGATTCCAAGCTTTCCTTACTGGACCAGTATGGTCTGGCCGGTATTGGTTCCTGGTCCCTGATGTGGCTTGACAATGAAACCACTGACCAACTCTGTCCCCTGCTGCAGAATCATCTGCGATGAATCCAGGATAATGTGGAAATACTGGGTTAAGCTAAAATACGGACAAAATAATAAAAATAATAACAGAACAGACAAGACCGGGTCTTAACCTGACCTGATGGGTAATTTTTAAGGAGGGAATCTGCCGATTTCCTCCTTATTTTTTACTGATTATTTCTCCCTTAATTTCCGGTATCTCTGGCCGCATTTACGCTCAGGAGGTATATATCTCCTTGAATTGCTCTATTAATCTATCATTCAGAACATGTGAACCTCCCAGGATTTCTATGGGAATAATATGCGGGCCCACATCCTGTAAATAGCTGCTCAGCTCGGCATGCCCTGCTAAATCTGCTGCCGGAACAAGCAGCAGGACGGCATGACGATGGACGGCAAAGGCAGCCCCCGCCAGAGCATCAGGGAAGTTCTCTCCGGTTGCCAGAATAATTTCAGTGACAGGTTCAGTCCGGGTCTGAGCCACTGCAACTGTAGTGGCATAGCGATCGATCCCTCGAATGGAGACAACCTCAGCAGCCGGGATTTTTTTCTGAAGTTCCTGCTGAATCAGGTCACACATATTCGGGCTCAAACCAATGACCGTGACCTGCCGGATATCCAGACGTTTAAGGACCGCCAGGGAGGCCGTATTCAGGTGATCTGAAGGCATAAGGATAACAGGTATGCCCTCCTCGCCGGCAACTCCCGCTGCCCCCAGGGCATCCGGAAAATTCTCCCCGGTGACAATAAAAGCCGCCCCTTTCTTCTTTCCTACCCGGGCTGCGATAGCTGCAGATGTTTCATAACGGTCCTGGCCTTGAATTCGCAGCAGTTGCTCTGCGCTAAAGCCGGCCTCAAGCAGACTGGCAACTATCTCCGGGCCCAAAGCACCCTCCGCGCCCAGCAAAATAATCTCCTGAGGTTTCAAACGCTGGATCTCGCTTAAAACCCGCCCATCCATTTCATGGGGGGGAGTTATCAGAATCGGAGCATCATATTGGGCAGCCAGCGGGACTCCGGCCAAAGCATCGGCAAAATTATCCGAACGGGCCAGGACAACCTTCCTCTCCGCCGCCGAAGTGCTGGCAATTACAGCATTTGGCCATCCTTCCTGGGCTATGGTCACGGCTGTTTCTATGCGGTCAGTTCCATACAAACGTTTAAACTCCAGGGTCAGATCCCCATAATGGACCGGAAAAGGTGTTTCAATTGGATCGGGAACGCCCAGAACAGGAATATCTTCCAGCGCCGGCCGGCTGATGTTAACCGGAGTAATCGCCCCCGCCACCTTTGGCATGAAATTTACGGCACAGAGATCGAAGACAGAATCCTGATAAGTCTTTTCCCCGTCGGCTGTCTGGTGCGGATTATTCTTGCTCAGGTCATCTTTGACCCAGCAGTTGTAAGCCCAGATAGCAAAGTACCAGTTTTCCAGGATATTACGGTCTCCATCCCCTATCCGGGGAACTATCTTGTCAAATTTCTCGTTTAAGAGATCGGCTCCGGCCGCAATATTGAAATCTATGTCATCTTTCAGTTTCTCGATAGTATCAGTATCCTCTTCATCATAACTGGCAACCTGCATGATCCCGATGGCCGGATGTTCTCCTGAACTCATCAGAGGATCGCCCTGGGCATCCCATTGCCGCCAGCTGCTTTCCCGGAAGGCAATCGCCTTTAAGAGAATACTGGGAATTCCCTTGGACCGGGCTATCGTTTCAATCTTGTCATCGATAATCCTGAGCGACGGGTTGCTATTCAGAGCAGCCCTGGTCCCAAAAGGTACAAATAAGGACAGCGTCATTGTCAGCAGAAGTAAAACAGCCTGCCAGTGGGTTCCGGATCTTGTCTGACCTCTTTTGGCCCGATTAATTCTCATAAGCACACCCCGCAATCATAAATCATTCATTTTCGAACCTCGCACCTCGACCTTCACACCTCGAACCTCGAACCTCGAACCTCGCACCTCGCCTTCAGCGGGCTCCCCGCCCTGTCAGAACAACGATAACCGTCTTCCCCAGTATTTTGAGATCCTGCCAGAGACTCCACTTGCGAATATATTCCAGATCATAGGCCATGGTTTCCCCCAGGGTTAATTCACTGCGTCCGCTGATCTGGGCCAAACCTGTCACCCCCGGCGGGACACTGAGACGCAGACCCTGCTCGGGAGTATAAAGTCTGACGATCTCCGGTACTTCCGGACGGGGACCGACCAGGCTCATATCTCCCCTTAAGATATTCAGAAGCTGGGGGAGTTCATCCAGACTTCTCCTGCGCAAAATTTTTCCGCTTCTGGTGATGCGGGGATCATTGTTTTCCTGGAAAACAAAATTTTCGATCTCCTGCAGTTGGCTCAGTTTAGTCTGCATCAGGGAATCGGCATCCACGGTCATTGTCCGAAACTTATAAATTCTGTAGGGTTTTCCCTCCAAACCCACCCGGGTTTGCCGGAAAAGAACCGGACCCGGCGAATCAAAACGAATCCAAACGGCAAGCACCAGCCACAACGGCCAGATCAGCGCCAGGAGAATAATTGCCCCAGCCAGATCCAGCAGCCGTTTTACTTTACGTTGCCAGGGTTTGCCAGGGACGGCTTTGCCTTTCTCTCTTCCGGCTTGAGTGGATTGTTTTGTAATGACAGTATCCTGATTCATCCCTTGTCTCCTAACTGGATTATATGCTATTCGCAAACAGGCCAGAGCCCTGTCCAAATTTATTTCCTGAATTTACTGACGACATGTTCTACAGCCTCGATCACATCCTCGGCATCCTGGCTGCTCATTTTGGGGTACAAGGGCAGGGAGATGATCCGGTCATAGACTGCCTCGGCCTGCGGATAATCCCCGCGCTGATAGCCATAAGTATCCCGATAATAAGGATGGAGATGAAGCGGAATAAAATGCACGCTGGTACCGATATTCTCGGCTTTAAGTTCCTCGATAAAGCGGGCCCGGTCTACAGTCAGTCTCTCCAGATTCAGCCTGATAATATACAGATGCCAGGCGTGACGGGCATACTCCGGTTCCTGAGGAATTTCCAATTCAGGCAAGCGGGCAAAACGGGAATTATAGCGCTGAACGATTTCTTTTCTTATGCCCTGCATGCGTGCCAGCTTGGCCAGTTGGGTCATCCCCAGGGCGGCCTGGATATCGGTCATATTGTCTTTATAGCCGGGATAAAGGATTTCGTAAAACCACGATCCGCCGGCGTTATAGCGGTTCCAGGCATTGCGGCTCATACCATGAACACTCATGATCCTGATTTTGTCGGCCAGAGCCTCATCATCGGTTGTCACCATCCCGCCTTCACCGGTCGCCAGATTTTTGGTGGCATAAAAGGAAAAAGCAGTGGCATTCCCCAGGGAACCGATCATTTTTCCCTTGTATTGAGTATAAACGGCATGGGCCGCATCCTCTAAAACAAAGAGGTTGTTTTCTTTGGCCAGGGCCAGGATTTCGTCCATATGCACAGGCAGCCCCGCCATGTGTACCGGAATAAGGGCCTTGGTGCGCGCCGTGATTTTCTCGCGAATCCTGGCTGGATCAATATTCATAGTCAGAGGATCAATATCAGCCAGAACCGGTTTGGCTCCTGTATGAATGACCACATTAGCCGAGGCTGCAAAAGTCAGCGGGGTCGTTATCACCTCATCTCCCGGCCCGATACCGGCAGCCAGGAGAGTCAAATGCAGGGCGGCGGTACAGGAATTCAGGGCAACGGCATATTTTGCTCCCACATACTCGGCAAATCGTTTTTCAAACTCCATAGTTTTGGGTCCTTTGGATATCCAATTCGATTTCAGGCTATCAACTACTTCAGCAATATCATCGTCTTCAATAAGAGGCAAGGCATAGGGTAAAAATTCAGTGCGCGGCATTTTGTCATACTCCCTTTCAGCTTGCGGCGATTTTGGAACACTATATATAATTCCCCTGCAAAATAATAAACAATCGTCCAGGGGAAATATTTTACGAAATTTGCTTGAACCAAGACAGCAGCCCAGGCTTCAGGGACGCCAGGCCTGCAATGATCTATGATATACTTCTTCCATTTGAGTCACATTCCTCTGAAAATCATAATGCTCAACAACTAATTTTCGGCCGGTTTGGCCCATAAGCAACCGTTTTTCGGGATGAGCAATCATAAATTCCATGGCCTGGCATAATTCCTGAACATCCTCGGGGGGTATAAGCAGGCCTGTTTGGCGGTTGATTACCACCTCCGGCAAACCGCCAACATTACTGGCAATAATCGGACAGCCGCAGGCTGACCCCTCCACTGCCGTAACCCCGAAACTTTCCTGCCGGGAAGGCACCACCACCACATCCAGGCTGCGGTATAAATCGGCCACTTCGCAATTGGGAATTGCGCCCAGCCATTCTACCTGCTGGGTGATCCCCAAGCGGGCAGCCAGATTCTGAAGCTTCTTCTTCTCCGGCCCGTCACCGGCTATGCGCAGCAGCGCCCGGCCGGGACAACGCTCTTCTAACAGGGCAAAAGCCCTGAGCAGAATATCCAAACCATAGACCGGCTGCAAGTATTTGGCTACCCCGAAAATTACCGGCGCACCGGGATCCTGTTTTGCCTGCCTGGCCGGAGGGGAAAAGCGCTCGATATCCACGCCGAAGGGTATAACGTCTATCTGGCTTTCCGGGTTAACATATTTTTGCATTTCGGCGGCCATTATCCGGCTGGTAGAGCAGAGGACATCGGCTTTCTTCAAAATTTTTTCCAAAAGATATCTATGCAGAAATGAGGTGCGGGGAAAAGAAAATATATCACTGCCCCAAGCTGAAATGATCAGGGGATGAACTTTGGCTGCTGCTCCCAAAAATCCGAAACTGGTCGCATAATGGACATGCACAATGTCCGGCTGAAGCTTCCTGACAGTTTGAGCTATCCAGCGCAGATGCAAGAAAACAAATTCGGTCCTCCCGCTCAGCAAGCGGGGAACAACATGGACCTTTACCCGGGGGATCTCTGCCGGAAGAAAACTGATTATATCCACTTTCCAGCCGCGCCGGGCTAACTCTGCGGCCCATTTTTCTGTATGGGGGCTGGCGGCATTGGCCATCAGACATAACCTCCTGGCAACCTCCATGTCAGGGAAGCTGCAGGTATCTTTCTGCAGTTCCCTGTACAGTTCCTCCATTTCAGCCATATTGTTTTCCCAAATGGCTTTAGCCCTGATCTTTTGCCGGTTAAGTTCGATCGCGTTCTGACGCAAAGGAATGTCCTGCAGCGATTTGATCAGCGCCCGGGACAAGTCGGACGTATCCCGGATGGCTACAATCAAACCATTTACCGAGTCTTCTACCCACTCCCGATTGGCCGGCAAATCCGAGACCACCGGGAAGGAACCACAGGCCATTGTTTCCAGCAGGGAAACAGCAGTAGCGTCAGAAGTAGGTACACTCACCGAAATGGCAGACTGATTAAGGTAGTCCTGGACCTGCGCATGGGGCAGCTGGCCTACAAATTTCACATTTTCCAGGATGCCCAGCGACCCGGCCAGGGCTTGAAGTGAATTTGTCTCGGGACCCTCCCCGGCCACTACCAAAACCGCCTCCGGCACAGCCTTTAAAACATCAGCCATGGAACGCAGAATAATATCGATATTATAGATAGCCTGGTGACCTCGCAGGCTGAGGATCTGCAGTTCGTTTTTGGAACTGTCAGGAAGGCTTTTGAACCAATCCCTGGAAACACCCATGGTCACTGTTTTCAGAATTTTGGGGCGTCCCTTCAAGAGTTCCAGCATGCACCCGGACATATAGGTGGAATCAGAGGTCAGGGCATCGGCTTTTTTAAAAACCCGTTCCACAATCAGTTTTAAGAAAATTGACTGTTTGGGAGCCACCAGAACATCAGAACCCCAGGCTGAAACTACCAGGGGATGAAACCCGCTCAGAACTGCCAAAAGCCCGAAGCTGGTGGCATAATGGGCATGCAGCAGATCAGGCTGGATTTTTTTCAGCAGCCTTCTTATTTTGAACATGCCTGTGATATAAGCCAGCCGGCCCGTACATCCCTTGGCTAACAAATGGACGGTAGGTCCTTCAACCGGACAGGGACTGAAGGAAATGATGTCGACCTCGTAACCTGCCTTGATAAAATAATCGACCCAGCGCCGCAGATGAATACTGCCGGCATCACCGAGAAAACATATCCGCACTTAGCCCATCCTTTCCAGATCACCTACAGCAACCAAATATCCCAGAATAATCCAGAGAAAGGGATCTTCAAAGAACCGGCTCTCCGCCTGAGCGCTGATAAAAATAGCTATAACTGCCAGGAAAGCAAAAACTGACCAGCTATAGGTGTCCTGCAGCGCAGAAAAGTGCCCGGCCTGACGGGCCAGGCGCCGCCATTTCAGAAGAGGCTGGCAAAGGGCGGCCAGAAAGCTGCCCAAGATGCTCAAACCCAGAATTCCCAATTCCGCAGCTGTAGTCAGCACAGCTGTGTGGGAAAGACTTATGCCGTTTTGCACCAGTTGGCTGTAATTGGTTAACAAATATTTTTGGAAACCACCGGACCCGACTCCCAGGAGAGGATGCTTGACAAACATATCCCAGGCGGCGGTAATCAGATACTGTCGCTGCAGACTCGCCGCCCAGATGCCCTGTTGGAGATCAAGCACCCTGCCCACAGCTGCCGGATTGAAAGCAATATTAATCCCGGCCAGGATCAGACTGCCTGCCAAGGCATAGAGCAAGACTTTGCGCGGCAGCAGGATCAGGAAAAACAGCAAAACCAGAACAGCAATCAGCCAGCCGGTACGAGAGCCGCTGGCCAGAAGCGCCGCTGTCTGCAGCAGCAGGGCCCCAGAGCCCAGCACCTTACCCGGCCGGCTGGAAGTCGTTAAAATCCAGACCAGGGTAGCCAGCATCCCAATTATTAAGAAACGGGCCAGAATATTGGCATCAACAAAGGTACTGTTTACCCGGCCTATGGGCTGATAAACTTCCCCCAGCCAAATATAGCGGCTGCTGACAGCCTCGTAAACTCCGATCCCGGCCACAATAGTGGCCATGACACTGAAGGCTGCCGGTACCAGCCAACGCTCCCGGCTTTCCAGAACCAGATTATAAACTGCCAGCCCCATGAGCCAAAGAACCCCCAGACGAACAGCGGTAACCACAGTTTTGAGCGGATCAACAGACCAAACCAGGGATAACAGGCCTGCCAGGATATAGAGAGCCGCAATCAGGAACAAGGTATTTTGCCAGACTGGGCGGCGGTAATAAGCTAACGCCCACTCCCTGTGCCTCTTTTTGATCCTGGCAGCCAGGTAATAAGCGATTACTGCCAGGACCATAATCCTTCCCAAGTCGATAATTCCGACAAAAGCTCCCAGTTTATCCAATAAGGCAAGATGGGGAAACCAGGTACAGGAAATTTCCAGAGACAAAGATGCAATCAGCAGAGGCAGAAGATAGCGAGGATTTTTCCAGCTCCAGATCACCAGCACCAAAGCAAGCACCAGGATGACCCAGTCCATAAGCTCACCCCTTTCAGGATGGTTTCCTTAATCTCTTTTCCAGAGCAGTCTTTATAAGCAGCAGGTCTGCTCTTTTCAGAAGCAGGATGTCCTGCCAGCGACTGTGGGTATAGTTGATATAGAAAATCAGGGTTGTTAAAGTGAAAGCCACATAAGAACAGCTGGAAGCGATAGCCGCGCCATTGATTCCCAGGCGGGGTATCAGCAATAGGTCCAGGGTGACTGTAACCACAGCCGAAACAATTGACGAGTATATATTCCGGGAAACCAGGCCCACTCCAGCCAGATGATTTGCCAAAATATTGGAAATCGAAAAAATACTTATCCCCGGCAATAACCATAATAAAGCTTCCGTTGCCGGAGCAAAAGCTGTACTCCCGAACCACAATACGATAAAGGGTTTGATCAGGGGTTCTTTCAGCACGAACAGAAGCAAAGAAAAGAAGGTAATCAGGGCAAAACTGATCCTGGTCACCTGATTGGTGAAGATATACATCTCTTTCTTCTCCCGGGCTGCGGAAATAAGCGGAAAAACTATAGTGGCAATGCTTCCCGATATGCCCCAGAGGGTCTCCCCCATGACAACAGCAATCCCGTATATGCCCACCTGGCCGATAGGAAGAAAATAACTGACTATAAAGACATCCAGACGATAGTTAAGTTTTTGAATGATATTTCCCAACTGGGCTTTAAACCCATACCCCAGCATTTCCCGCATCAGGATAAAGTTCAGAGAGGGATATTTCTTCGCGCGCAGCAGCAAAATATATTGTATCCAGATGATCAGCAAAATCGTTCCTGCCAGGGTAGCTAAAAGAGCGGAGGAAGGCGAGACTAATACGAACATAAAGACAGCCAGCAGGAGGACATTCAGAATTTTATCCAAAATGTTCAGGCGATTATATTCCACAACATCCTGCATACCCAGCAAAACATTGATCATGGCTGCTTTGTAATTGATAAAGGGAACGGTAACCAGGACAATCAGAATCTGGATATCAGAGACACTTCTTAAAAACTGAAAGTGGTAATGGGCATTGAGAAAATAAAAGGGGATGAGTAAAAGGGCACCGGCAAAAGTCAGCAGGATATTGTTGCCGATGATTTGCTCCAGATGCTCCTGCTTGCGGCCCAGGAAAAAGACATTGGATGAAGCCAGGCCCAAACCCAGAAACAAGGTGGCGAAGGTCAGTAAATTATTGGCGACATCAAATACCCCTTTGCCGTCAGGACCGAGCAGGCGGGCCAGGATCGTTGTACTGATAATCGATAAGAAAAACAGGAATGAATTACTGAAAAAGGTAATAATGACTGACCTGGTAAAGCCCATTATTTACGTACTCCCTTGCAGGCCCTGATAGATCTCGCGCATGGTTTGGGCAACTACGGCCCGGCTGTATTTTTGACGGGCATATTCCCTGATTCCCTCAGCCCGATAAGCAGGCAGGGAGGCAATCATCCTGAGTATCCCCTGGGTCAATGCTTCAATATCCCCCGGTTTGACCAGAAGACCGACTTCCTCAGTTACTATATCCTCCGGTCCGCCGCAGGCAGTAGCCACAACAGGCTTTCCGCTGGCCATAGCTTCCACCAGGACACAGCCGAAGGTTTCTTTCAGGGAAGACAGCACCAAAAAATCGCTTTGGGTATAATAAGCGGGCATGGCCTGATGCTCAATTTGCCCATAAAAAGTGCAGCAGGAAGAAATCCCCAGTTCCTCAGCCATATTTTGATAATGCTGCCGCCGGGGGCCATCACCAATCAAGTGGAGTTCCACCTGCCGGGGGATTTTTCTCACAACCTGGGCAAACGCCGGCAGCAAATAATTCAAGCCTTTAACCTGGGTTTCTTCCATTCCGCCGACGAAAAGAATTTTCAGAGCAGCAGAGGGCAGCCGCTGTGCACCTGGCTGGGCATTTAATTGAAACAAATCAATATCTACTACATTAGGTACGACCCGCAGGGAAGTCTTCCAGCCAAAATTCCGGATCTGGTCCTGTAAGGAACGGCTTACCGGTAAGACCAGGGCGGCTCTTTCAAAAGCTGCCTTCAGCAGGACTCTGTGCTGCCATTTGGCCACATAATCCTGCAGATAGGACATGTGCTCGGTAATCACATAGGGAATAGGGGCATAGCGGGTATAAAGCCAGGCTATGATAGCCGCCGGATAACCCACATGAACATGAATTATATCCGGCCGATGGCGGGCCACAAGCTGCCGGATAATGCGCAGGGTACGCCCATAACTGCAGATCCTGGCCCAATAAGGATTTCGGCCCTGGTTGCTGTTGGCCCGGTAAACCTGGAGTCCATCTTTCCTTTCAGCTGAGGTTTTTCCCGGAGCAACTTCCTCGTCGAAAGGATAGAAGACTATAGTTTCCAAACCTGCTTCCTGCAGAGCCAAAGCCTGTTCCTGGACAAAGACTCCTTTAACCGTATTCCTGCTGTTGGGATACCACCCGGCCAAAACCAGTACACGCACTTTCGCTCCACCTTTTGCGGTAACCCCTGTTTCGGGCATCACCAAAAAATCATTGTAATAGCGTCCGCCTGCTGTTAAGGTGCCGCTATAAATTTTTCCCGTCTGGTAACCAGGGACGCCGCCAGAGCAAATAACAGCCACATCTGAGAGAAGCTTATCACTGAACTGGGGGCAAAGGAAGTGAGGATAAACCCACCCAAGGCAGCTAGCAGGCTTACACTTAAATAGGCTTCCAGTCCGTATTCCTCTTGTTTGATACTGGAACGGTAAAATTTCAGCAAATCCCAAAGGAGACTGAGATAAATATATATGGTAAAGAAAAAAATAAACAAGCCAAAATCCCCGAGGATTTCAAACCAGAGACTGTGCACATTGAAAAAGCCATGGGTATTATTGAGTTGGGCCAGATATATGGAAGTGTTGTTTACCCCAAAACCCTGCCAATGCCCTTCCAGGGTAACTCCTTTGATGACGTCAACAATAATGGTATACCGTTCATTGGCTGACCCGGACTCGTTCAGAGTAAAGAGGGGGAGATTGGTTCTATGAGCCCGCAGGCTGAGAAAATTCAGGATCGGGGTATCGTTGAATTTGCCGTAATAAACATCCAAAGCCGGTATATAAGACAAGGAATAGAAAATGATCAGGGTTACCAGGCCAACTTTAGTGGCCAGAACAGCTTTGGAGCGCTCTCTCTGGAAAAGAAAGAAAAAAATAAACCCCAGAATAGTCAAGAACATGGTCATCCAGGCCGTCCGGGAGGTTGTAAAGATAAGATTAAAGAGACAAACTATCTGCATAACCAGAAGCAAACCCTTAAAAAGCTTGTTCCTGACAAAAACTATGCCCGGGATCAGAAAAGACATTACCATGATCAGGTAGACAGCATAGTTATTGGGATTATAAAAAAAGACTGTGGGGATTGTTTTCAAGTAATCGATGCCCAGAGAATACCAGCCGCTGTCGGTAAATATATTGCGAACAGGTATGCGCAGGCCAGCCATTTCAAAACAGCCCAGCAGCAGCACAGACCCGGCACTGACAAATAATAATTTTATAGTTTCCCTGAGTTTGGTCCTGTCATGATTGAAATGGTAAACAGCACTTAAAAAGCAAATCATGATCAGATAATTGAGCAGATATTTCAAGGCTGACCCCAGATTGCTTACCCAGAGAAGAGAAGCAAACATATATATGATGAAAATACTCAGAAAGAGGATATATTTATTCTGCAGCAGCAGGCGCGGCTGCCGGAACTGTCCCCTTTTCAGAAAACTGACAAAAAGAATAACTGTCAGAATGAGGAGAGCGAGATGGAGATAGTAGATATTGAAGCGCCCCAGTAAAGGCAAATTGAAAGCATAGTCCAGCACGGAAAAAAGCAAAACAAAATAATAGAGCAATTCCGGGCCTGATTCCCAGTTTAACTTGTAAATGATAAACAAACCCAAAAGAAGGGCATACATTTCCAAAACAACCAAAGAGACGTCAGCAGCGATGTTAGCCGCAATAAACAGGCTGTAAAGGAGGCCGTATACCATTTTCCGGTTTTCAAAAGACACTCCCATTCTGTATATTTCCTCCCATGTATATCTCTGTTTCCTACTTGTTCATAAAGGTTCTCAGCAGTCCGGCAATCGCTTCCAGCTGGCTATTGCTCAATTCAGGATAACAGGGAATGGCAAAAGCTTCCCGGCAAGCTTGTTCGGCGACCGGAAAATCACCTTCCTGATAACCGAGATCTCGGAAGGCTCGCTGCAGATGGAGCGGCAAAGGATAATATATCCCGGTGGCAACCCCTGCTGCCGCCAAATGCCCGATAATATCATCCCGCCCGGGAGAGCGCAGAACATAGAGATGATAAACCTGTTTCGCCAATTTATCCCTGCCCGGGAGGGTCAGGGACAGCCCCTGTAAGAGCTGATCATAAAAAGCAGCTTTTTCCCGGCGGACCTCATTCCATTGCTCCAGATAGCGGAATTTAACCCGTAAAATGGCGGCCTGAATCTCATCAAGGCGACTATTATAGCCTATTTTTTCATGGTAATACTTTACTTGACAGCCATGAAAACGCAGCATGCGCAGCTCTGCCGCCAGATGCTCATCATTCGTCACAATCATGCCGGCGTCACCGTAGGCCCCCAGGTTTTTGGTTGGGAAAAAGCTGAATGTCCCGGCATGTCCGAGGGAACCGGCTTTTTTTCCTTTATATTCGGCGCCTATAGCCTGAGCAGCATCTTCAATCACCTGGATGCCGTGGCGGGCGGCTATTTCCATTACCCGTTCAACATCAACCATCTGGCCGAAAATATGTACCGGAATAATAGCCCTGGTGCGCGAGGTAATCTTGTCTTCCAGCTTGTTCAAGTCCATATTCAGAGTAAGCGGATCTATATCTGTAAATACCGGCACAGCCCCGGTCAGGGCTATTGTTTCCGCCGAAGCGAAAAACGTAAAGGGGGTTGTGATAACCTCGTCACCGGGACCGATACCCATGGCTTTCAAAGTCAGGGTCAGGGCATCAGTCCCATTACCAACGGCAATGGCTTCGCTGGTTCCGCAGTAGGCCGCGATCTCTTTTTCCAGGGCCTTCATTTCAGGGCCCAGGATATATTTACCTGAATCGAGTACCGCCAGCACCGCCTGGTCAATTTCAGTTTTTATCGACAAATATTGGGCTTTTAAATCCAAAAGAGGAATATTCATCATTTAATCAGCCTTTCCCTTATTCTGATCAGCGAAACGCCGAGCTCAGATCACCCAATACAGCATGCCCCTGCCATACAGTCCGGCTTCCGGCTGGTTCAGGATCACTATCAGAGCGCCGCTTTAATTCTGCTCCAAAAGTTCCTCCGGCGAAACCTTCCTGATCACACGGGCAGGAAAACCCTTGACTAACGTTTGAGCGTTCGTATCTTTACTTACCAAAGCCCCTGCTGCCACGAAAGTTTCGGGAGCAACTCTGATCCCCGGCAAAAGGATGGAACCGCCGCCGATTCGCGCCCCCCGGCAAATTGTCGGACCCTTGACCAATTTAAAACGTTTTTCGGTCCGACCCATAAAGTTATCATTGGTTGTGGTTACCATCGGAGCAATGAAAACGCGTTCAGCGATCTCCATATATGCAGTTATATAGGATCCGGTCTGGATCTTGGTATAGGCCCCGATAGAGGTATCATTCTCCACAGTCACACCGCTGCCTATAATCACATTCTCCCCAATCAGACAGCGTTCACGGACAACGGCCCGGTCTCCGGCAAAAACCCGCTCCCCATAGGTTGAGCCGGCATAAAGCACTGCGGAGCAGCCTACCGTACAGCCATCTCCCAGCTGCAGAGCCGGAAGATCTGACTGTACCCTTACTGTACTGGTAGCCGCCGGGCGGGGATAGCGGCCCAGGGTGGTATTACTGCCGACAACACAGTCTGTTCCCAGGACTGCCCGCAAGCAGACGGTCGTATGATCCCCGATCTGTACCCCCTGGCCCACAAGGACATCCCGGTCCAGAGTCACATAATTGCCCAGTTGGCAGCCGGCTCCGATTCTTACCCCGGCAGCCAGGATACAACCTGCCCCCAGGATAGTTCCTTCTTCCAGCACAACCTTTTCCCCAATCACACAAAAGGGGCCAATACGGGCGCCGGGTGAAATTTGGGCACTTTCAGCTATCAGGGAATTAGTTATAGTTTGCATTCTTAAACCTGACCTTTTCTATAATACATGAGTGATTATCAAGTAATATTCAGAGAAGTCCTTCTCTGATTACTCCTCTTCGATTAAAGGCAGTGTTACAGGCTGCCCGGTCTTTTGGCAATGATAAATTGCCAGAATAATCTCCAGGGCCTTCCGGCCCTCTTCCCCGTGAACCGCCGGCAATCTATCCTCGCTAACGGCCTGGATCATATCCTGGATAAGCTCCCGATGCCCGAAACCATAGACATCAGGAGGATCATTTTCCTGAGCAGCAAAAATCCCTTGTTTCTCAGCCTCAGAATCGGAGAATTCCCAAACCTCCATGCGATTGACCGCTATTCCGCCGATAATAACAGAACCTGTGGCCCCAAAAATGTTCAGGGTTTCTTCAATATTTTTAGGGTAAAGCGTCGAGGCGGCTTCAATCAGACCAATAGCCCCGTTTTTGAAACGCAGCACAGCAGCCCCGACATCTTCCATTTCTATATGCCGCAGGTTGGTCGACGTGTAGCCAAAAACCGAATCCACCGGACCCAGCATCCATTGCAGGAGATCAATATTGTGGATGGATTGGTTCATCAGGACGCCGCCATCTTTAAGGCGGGTTCCCCGCCACGGCGCCTGGGCGTAGTAATTATCATCCCGATTCCAGCGGATAGTCGCCTGGCCATGGGTAAGCTTGCCGAAACGCCCCTCTTCCAAAGCTTTACGCAATAGTTTCACTGATTTATTATAGCGATTCTGGTGGATCACCCCTAGTTTAACTCCCGCCTCCCGGCAAACAGTGATTAACTGGTCAGCACTTCTCAGGGTCATGGCCATTGGCTTTTCCACCATGACATGTTTCCCGGCCTGAGCAGCGGCACAGCCAATTTCCGTATGGAGATCACTGGAAGTGGCAATTGTTATAATATCCAAATCCGGGCGCTGCAACAACTCCCGATAATCTTCGTAAGGAACTGCTCCATATTTGGCGGCAAAACTCTGCACCCGCTCGGGAACAATGTCGCAAACCGCGACTAACTCCGCTTCTTCCAAAGCCAGGACAGATTCCGCATGCTTGGGAGCGATTCGGCCGCAGCCAATAATTCCAAAACGCATTCGCCTGGTATTTGCCATCACATCTTACTCCGTTTCTTCTTTATTACTCTTGAGTACATCTGATTGAACTTTAGTACACTTCTTAAAGTGCTTTTCGAATTTGAACTACTTTCCCGGGACTAAAGGGTCTATCAATTATTTGACAATTTGAGTTTATCTGTCATTTGTCTATTTGAGTTATCTGTATTTTAAAGTGAGTTTTCTGCCATAAAATATGTATTTTCGTTCAACAGTTTACTACATGTGCCCAACTTTTACAACACAGCAGCCCGCAGGCATTGTGCCATCAGACAGCCTCTCACTCAGCCTCTGTCCCAAGCCCCTTTGAGCACAGGGCTGCTTTGCCTGCCGGATCCTAAATCTTCAAATCCTGAAGCCATTGGGCCACCAGGACTTGCCAGGTATAATTTTCGCTCACATATTTCCGCCCCTTCTCTCCCAGTTCCCGGCAGCGTTCAGGATCAGCTGTGAGTTCCAGAATGGTCTCAGCCAGCTGAGCGGCATCTTCCGGGGGTATCACCACTCCCCCTCCGCTTTCAGCCATAATTCTGGCTCCTTCTCCTTCACCCACATAAATAACCGGTTTGGCACTGGCCAGACCCGGAAAAAGTTTCGAGGGCCGCACTCCTTCGGCTAATTTATAACGGCGCAGGGTCACCAAACTTAAAGCAGCCAGATTATAATAACGAACGATTTCGCTTAAAGGCTGGAAAGGCAGCCAGTGCACATTGGGCAGCTGCATTTCCGCGGCCAGTTTTTGCAGCCGGGGTTTCTCCGTGCCATCACCGACCAGCAGGAAAACTATCTCCGGATGAGAGCGCAATTTCTCTGCTGCCTGCAAGGCAACCTCCAAACCTGCGGCATAACCGATCGTCCCGGCATAAAGAACCACCAGTTTGTTTTGCAGCTGCAAACTCGCCACCAGTTCCTGATCCGCAGGCCTTGGGGTGAACAGTTCGGGATCAACTCCGTTGGGCAGGAATACCATTTTACTGGGTTCAATGCCTCTCTCCGTCAGGGATTTAATGATCCCTTCAGTCTGCGCGGAGATACGCCAGGCCACTTTATACATACGGCTCTCCAGCAGGGAGGTTAAGCCAATCAATAGTTTGTTTTTGACCAGGCCCAGAGAAATCGCCGATTCGGGCCAAAGATCGGAAATGTTGAGAATAATCCTGGCTCTCTTCAGCAAACGGGCCAGAAACATGGTAAAGCCAATAAAGATAGGCGGAGACTCCACAAAAATATAATCCGCCGGTCCGGCTTTGGCAATCCCATAACAGGCCGAAAAAACAAAGGAGAAGTAATTGAGCAGGCGTTTCCAGAAACGTCCCCGCTGTACCGGATATATCCAGGTACGATAAAGCGGAATGCCTCCTATCGAGTCTTTCATAAAGAATTTTCCCCGATACTCCGGAGGAATCACCCCTGTGGGATAATTGGGGAAAGCCGTAACTACTTCAATCTGATGCCCCTGGGCCTGGATCGCCTTGGCTACCTCGAAGAGGCGAACCTGAGCGGCACCTGTTTCCGGAGGAAAATATTGGGTGAGCATAATTATATGCATAAAGACAGACTCCTTCTTCAGAGGTTATAAGGATTTACCTTCCAGCAAATCGACTAGTTGAGCAGTCAGGTTCCGCCGGCTGAATTCGGCACACCTGCTTGCTGACTGCAGATTTTGGGTCTGCCCCCGCAGCCAGTCTTCGTAATATCTCCCCAATTCTCTGCCTAATTCCTGCCAATTCCCCAAAGATATTACAGTTCCGATCTGTTTTTTGCGGATCAGTTCAGCAGCAATACCCTCCGGCAGCAGACCCAGAACAGGTTTTCCGGAACCGATATAATCAAACAATTTGCCGCTGTAAGCATTATCCAGATCTTTTCCAAACGTTAAAAATTGCAGTTGAGCTCCGGCAAGGTAATTCAGGCACTCCGGATGGTCCATGTAGGGTAAAATTACCAGGACATCCTCCAGGCCATGCCGCCTGAATATTTCCACTACTGCCGGAGGTATATAGCCAATGAACAGACACTGAAACCTGGCGCGCGCTGCCGGCTGCTTACCAAGAAAATCAGCAATACCCTTAACGAAGGTCTCAACATCGTAGTGAACGGCATTAATGATCCCGGTGTAGATCAGTGTGAACTTTTCCTGCAAAACCGGAGTAATTTTGACAAAATCCTGCTCGTCAAAGCCATTGGTAATGGTGATCATCTTGGCAGCAAATTCCGGGTAACGCTGTTTGTACATCTCGGTTATCGGCGGAGTAACATTAATAATATAGGAAGCGTTTTTGACCACTTTACGTTCCAGCCAGGCATCAAGCCAACGGCGAAAGGCCATGTTCTTGGCCATTGCCTTGTTGCCTACCCAGGGATCCCGGAAATCGGCAATCCAGGGCTTGCGATAGAATTTATTGACCAGCAAGGCGATGATATGGACAGTATAAGGATAGGATGAAGAGAACAGGAAATCAACTTTTCCCTCACGCGCAGCCCTCAGGGAAGTTAAAAAACCACAGGGAAGCCATCTTATTTTGGAATCAGGGATAAAAATATAATTGTCAATAAAATCAAAAAGATGCTGTTTGGGAGACTTGCCCGGCGGTTTGTTTATTGGGGTGACGGCTTGCTCTGCCTCGTTTTCCCCCGTACTATTAACTGTATCAACTGTATTAATAGTATTAATAGAAACTTTATCTTCTTGCCCCCTGCTCTCCTCTTCAGCTGCAACCGAAATTTTGCCTGGCTTCTTCCTGCCCCAGCCGGCAGCCTTCTCAATAACTGCCCGCAGCCAGAGTGTCTCCAGGCCGGAGGAACGATAAATTTTGACTGTCTGAGGAATCTCCTTTAACAAACTCTCATCATAGGCAAAGTTATGCCCCTGCCGAACTGTGCTGACAATCGGCCGGATTCCGAATTCAGGCAAATACTTCACAAATTTGAGGGTGCGCTGAACACCGCTTCCCCCCAGAGGCGGGAAAAAATAAGCAATCACCAAGATTTTTTTCAATTCAATCCCCCGTTATAATTTGGCATAACACATCATTCACTATTCATAACTCATCACGCACAGGGCCCGGGATCCGGGATTAAAAACCAGCTTCTCTACTTGATACTGGGCACATAGTAGCTTTGCCGGCGAACAGACAGCTTATGGACAATCTTATACCCGGTAGCCAGCAGGCAGAGCAGCGGATTATTTTTGGCCTTTTGCCAGACTGCTGCCATTTCCTGAAAATTCCGGTCATTTGTCAGCACTCCCATAGCCAGGAATTGCTGGATATGCAGTTTATGATAAAAAATGCTGGAAATATTAGTTACTGCAAAGGGGTAGAGATCATAGCGCGACCAGGACAGCGGATAAACATGATACTGAGACAGCTGCAGACGCAGGGTTTGCAAACCTGTCCGATATCTTTCTTCGGCTTCGCTGTCTGAGCTGACCAGATAATAATCACGCAAACCCCAGAGGGCAAAAATAAAGCCATTGAGTACCAGAGAAGGCTGCAGGGAAGGATATTCCTCGTAAAATTCCCCGCCAGCTGTTTTGGCCACCAGCCCCCCGTCTTCCACCGGAACCAGGAAAGCCCTCAAGGCCTTGCGCCCGCTTTCCAGATAAACAGGCGCTGTTGTTTCCCGGTAAGCCCGGGCCAGAACGGAAAGAGCCTGGCCCTGGGCCAGAGCCGATAACCAGGGCTTCTTCAGATTATAGATTTGATTATCATAGGTATGCTGCCACCCCCAGATATCTGCACAGTGCCGAACCAGATTAGCCACAAACCAGTCAGCACATTGCAGCAGCTTCTCCCTGTAAGGTGCCTGCCCGGTAGCCAGATAAAGATCATAATTTCCCAGGGCATATTGGGCTATCGTCACCGGCACATAGCGAAGCTCTCCTTCCAGCTTAACCAAAGGAATATTATGGTCATCAAAGACACCCGGATAGTGAGCTTTGGCAGAAATATCCAGAGGGTATTTCCCCGGCAGCTCGGCCCTGGCCGCAGGCGCCGATAAATCGGTATTTACCAACATATCCGGATGCCAATAGTCGGTTTCACCGAAAACCAAACCTTTATAAGCTTTGACCATTTGTAAGAACTTCATCTTTGTTACCTCTTTGATTTTACCACTTTTTATTCAGAAATAGCGAAGGGGGTGCAACGCCGCGGCAAGCGGACGCAGTCCCCCGGGAAGATCACGCCTTGAAGTGGAGCAAAAAGAGAATCCCCGGATTCCCTTCTAATTCCTGAATTTAACTGTAATTTTCAGATCTTGACAATTTTCCCCCGGTTATGTTTAACATTTTTAGTGGCATTACGGGTATCTATGACCAGTTTGGCATTCTGGACTACCCGTTCATAATCAATAACACTGTGATCTGTCAGGATAAGGACACAATCAGCTGCTTTAAGTTGCTCATCAGTCATATCCAGACTTGTTAAAGCAAAGGTAATCCCGCCATGCGGTTCAATATCGGGAATGTAGGGATCATGATATTTGAGGATGGCTCCGTTTTTACTTAATAATTCCATTATTTTTAAAGCCGGAGATTCCCGGACATCGTCAATATCTTTTTTATAGGCTACTCCCAGGACGAAAACAGCAGCATCCTTGAGACTTTTATTAACCTCATTGAGAGCCCGAATGACCCTGTTAATAACATAATAGGAGACCTCGACATTGATTTCACCGGCCAGCTCGATAAAACGGGTATGGAAATCATACTGGCGGGCTTTCCAGGTTAAATAGAAGGGATCAATCGGGATGCAGTGCCCGCCCACCCCCGGTCCGGGGTAAAAGGTTTGAATCCCGAAAGGCTTGGTGCCGGCGGCTTCCACAACTTCCCAGATATCCAGGCCCATACGGTCACACAAAAGCATAAGTTCGTTAACCATAGCAATATTCACTGCCCTGTATGTATTTTCAAAAACCTTGGTCAGTTCCGCCGCTGCCGGTGAAGAAACCGGGACTACATTAACTATTGTTTGGGCATAGAGAGTATAAGAAATCTCCAGACAAGCCGGAGTGACACCGCCGACCACCTTTGAAGTATTTTTGGTGGTAAAGCGTTTATTGCCGGGATCGACACGTTCCGGGGAGAAGGCTAAAAAGAAGTCTTTCCCTACCTTCAAGCCTTTCTCTTCCAGCAGAGGAAGAATAACCTCCTGAGTTGTTCCCGGATAAGTGGTGCTTTCCAAGGTAACAAGCTGTCCAGGCCGCAGATAGCGGGCTATCTGCTCAGTTGAGGATTTAATGTAAGAAATATCCGGATCCCGGGTAATCGTCAAAGGTGTGGGTACACAAATTATAATTATGTCACAATCAGCCAGGCGAGAGAAATCTGTTGTTGCTGCAATAACTCCCCTGCTGACCAAATCCTGCAGTTCCTCATCGCTAACATCACTGATGTAGTTGTCACCGGCATTAACCTGGGCTACACGCCTGGGATTGATATCGAAACCAAGCACAGGAAATCCCACTTTGCCTTTTTCTACAGCCAGAGGCAGCCCGACATATCCTAAACCGATAACCCCAACCTGGGCCTGGTGCTTCTTGACCTTATCCAGAAGTGTTTTGGCTAAAACATCATCATCACTAATCACATGCTTAACAGTAATCATTTTCTTTCCCCCTTAATTATTCTGACACTGCCTTTGGGGTTGTCGCTTTCCGAAATTCAGGAATAACAGTCTGTAAGAGCTGCACAACCTCAGCCCTGGTCAGATAGGAGCCGCGTTCGCGGATCACATGAATGATGCCGGCGATCCTGGCATTATTCAATTCATTGGGTTTAGCCACAAATATCCGGCTATGCCTGGTGTGGCTTGTCCCTTCCTCCGCCGTTAATAATTCCTCATACAGTTTTTCACCGGGACGGATCCCGGTAAACTTAATGGGAATATCCACATCAGGTTCAAACCCGGAAAGTTTGATCAAATCTTTGGCTAAATCGACAATTTTGACCGGTTTCCCCATATCCAGTATGAAGATTTCTCCGCCCTGGGCCATGGCTCCGGCCTGAATTACCAATTGGGAAGCCTCGGGTATGGTCATAAAATATCTGATCATCTCCGGATGGGTCACAGTTACCGGCCCGCCTTTGGCAATCTGGCGCTTAAAGGTAGGGATAACACTGCCGCGGCTGCCCAGAACATTGCCAAAACGCACCGCCACAAAACGCGTCTCCGAACGCTTATCCAGACTTTGAATAATCATCTCCGCTACCCGTTTGGTAGCTCCCATTATACTGGTAGGGTTGACTGCTTTATCAGTGGAGATCAAAACAAAGGTCTTGACTTTGACAGCATCAGCTGCCTCAGCCAGATTATAAGTACCAACAATATTGTTTTTGAGTGCTTCCTCCGGATTGCGTTCCATCAGGGGTACATGTTTATGGGCCGCAGCATGAAACACAACCCCAGGATTATATTTCTGAAAAACAAGCTGCACCTTATCGCGATCCTTGATATCCAGAATCTCGGTGACAACATTCAGACTGGGATGATCCGTACGCAGCTCTTGTTCAATATCAAAAACACTATTCTCGCCCTGGCCGATTATTACCAGCCGGAAGGGATTAAATTTGATCGCCTGGCGACAGATTTCCGAACCGATCGAGCCGCCTCCGCCTGTAACCAAAACTGTCTCTCCGGTCAAATAGCCGGCAACTTGCTGAAGATCTACCGCTACCTGATCACGGCCTAATAAATCCTCAACCTGGACCTGCCGGATCGCCGTTGTGTCCATACTCCCGCTCAGAACATTAAAAACCCCGGGCATGATTTTAAGATCGACCCCGGTCTTTTCACAAATTTCGGTGATTGCCCGCACGGCTTCCCCGGAAGCAGAAGGCATAGCGATAATCACTTCATCTATATTGCGACCTTTGACGATACGCGGAATATCCTTCCTGGTCCCCAGTACAGGAATGCCCATAACATGCAGTCTTTGCTTCCTGACAGCATCGTCAATAAAGCCCACCGGGCGGCCTTCGCGAAAATTATTGTTCCTCAGTTCCCGGGCGGCCACTACTCCGGCATCTCCGGCCCCAATAATCAAAACCCTTTTCTGGGAACCGGGGACATAGGGGGTAAAGGCATTCTCCTGTAAAAGCCGCCAGATAAAACGTGATCCTCCAACCAAAAAGACAACCAGGAACCAAAGCAAAATGGCCACAATATTCGGTATGCGCAAGACAGCCAAAAAATAAACTAAAGCCATAGTCGCCCCGGTACCCACCGTAACGGCAAAAATAATGGAAACCAGATCACCCAAACTGGCATACTGCCAAAGCCTGTTGTATAAACCAAATACATAAAAGGACACCAGAAAAATAACTGTTGCCACCCATGTCGTATGAAAATAAGTAAGGCTGGTGAAATATTCCTGGGGTATCTTGCCATCCCCTTCAAAGCCAAAACGAAGATAGAAGCTTAGAAAAACAGCAATATTGACCAGGATAGCATCAGTCAGCATAAGCAATAAGGTTCTTTTCCGAAACAACATAGGTAAGTTCCTTCCTTAAATACCGGAAAAACCGGATACACAGATCTCTCAAGTGTTAAAAATTATTCATAAAAACTACCATTTTTTTAGTTTACTACAGTTTGTCTGCTATTTCAACCATGCGGATCAAGCGCCAAAACCAGTTCTGATTTCCCTTACCAATCCGGCTCAAGACCGGTTTCCCTGGCTTCTTCGCATAATTGTTGGGGCTGAGAAGGAATTACTGGACAAGATGCAGAAAAACTGAAAAACCTTGTTCTCCCTCAGACACAGGGTTTGAATAAGATTGGAGGATCATACCGATGTTTTTAAATTTGTTTCCCCGGACCGCCTGGTTATGTGCTGTGCTGATTACAGGCCTGCTGCTGCAGGTTACCGTTTTCCCTGCTGTAAGCCAAGCCACTTCCGGCCAGATCTACTACATCTCGCCAAATGGAAACGATCGTGATCCCGGTTCTCAGGCTCAGCCCTTCCGCACAATCAGCAGGGCTCTAAAGGCTATGCTGCCGGGGGATACTCTGCTGCTGCGCGGGGGCACATACAGCGAACAAATAGACTTTTACAACCTGAACGGCTCTCCTTCGGCCTGGTACACCCTGAAAAATTTTCCCGGAGAAATATCTGTTCTGTATGGGAATTACACTTTGGGAGAAGGCTTCATCTTCAACAATTGTTCTTATTGGCAAATTGAAGGCCTGAAAATGACTGCCTATACCGGTGCCGGTATCTATCTGAAAAAGGGCTCTCATGATATTGATTTAAATAATCTTACTATCTGGGGCCTGGATGGGCCACAGGGCAGTACGGCAGGCACTGAGGCAGTGATGGGAGAAGGATCTGCCTATGTAACTGTACGCAACTGTGAATTTTACAATATCGGACTCAAGTATAACCTGCCCAAAGACCACGGCATTTATTTAGGCTATGGTGCCGATCACTGGACCATCGATTCCAACCGTATCCATGATAATTCCGGTGCCGGCATCCAAATGGCAGGTTACCCTTCCGGGAGCTACAATTCCCTGGTAACAAATAATATTGTCAGCAACAATCATCAGTGGGGGTTTGTTGTCGCCACCAATGCCAGAGGCAATATCTTTCAAAACAACCGTTTATATGGTAATGCTGACTGCGATGTCTATCTGCTCCAAAATTCCAGCAGCAATAGTTTCAGCAATAATTATTGGGGATCTGCTGGCGCCAATTTCAATGTAGCTATTGCTGACACGGGGTCTGCCGGTAATTATTTCAACAACAATATTTATACAAAAGCTGTGACTACTGTTTACTACGAGCCTGAGGGGAGCTTTGATTTTGCTGGCTGGCAAGCCCATTCTCAGGAGGTCCAGGGCAGTTTCCTTTCAACTCCTCTGCCCCTGCCTCAGAAAATATATAATTCTACCCGCCTTGCCGGGGCCAATCGTTTTGCCACAGCAGTCGCTATTGCTGGGGAAATTTCAGCCGCTGCGGTAGAAAAAGTAATTATCGCCTCCGGTTTTAACTATGCCGATGCCCTCAGCGGAAGTGTGTTGGCCCACAAACTAAGCGCCCCCATTCTCCTGGGGGGACTTCTGCCCCAGGATGCCCCGGAAACACTCACCTATATCAAAAATCATCTGGCAGAAAGCCAGCGCTTGGGATGAAAGATCGATATATGCTGCGGAAGAAAGCGAAGCCGACTCCAAATTTCCAGGAGTCGGCTTCGCTTATTCTTTATTCGCTTATTCTTTATTGGAAACATTGTTCCAATACGCTTCAAATAATAATCCTAAATAATGATCATTTTATCAGAAACTACGAACCAGTTTTTGCAGATATACTTTAAGTTCCGGTGATATTTCCTTGTTCAGCAGAGCATATTCGACTGTCGCCTGGACAAATCCCAGCTTGTCCCCGACATCATAGCGCCGGCCTTTAAAATCGTAGGCCATGATCTCCTGAAACATGCCCAGCTTATGCAGGCCATCGGTCAGTTGAATTTCTCCGCCTTTACCA
>DDXI01000030.1 GCA_002347475.1 Peptococcaceae bacterium UBA2264 | reverse complement strand
TCGGCTATTTCCAGGGAGGAAAGTTCTCCTTCCGGGGAATACCAGTTTGATATATAGTTTATGGAACCCAACAAAGCCAGTTTGGCAAATTTGACATCAACAGGGTGAAAAATGTCCAATTCTATTCCTTCTTTGATAACAGAACTGAACAGTTGTTCAAATCTATCCCTCTTGCGAGTAAGACTTTGCAATTGAACTGACTGGGAAATAAAATGCTTTTCGAAATTGAAATTTGTAAAATATGATTTGCTGCCAATCACAGTCTGGACATGGGCCTTGATCATTTCATGCAATTTCAGATCCGGAGTAAGACTACTTTCGTAGATGGGCCGGACATTATTCAGGGCTTTTTCCAAGGTATACTCATGGCATTTCAGCCATAACTCTTCCTTGCTGGAAACATAATAATACAGCGCCCCTTTGGTCATTTTGATGCGTCTGGTTATTTCATCCAGGGTTGCTCCTTTATATCCTCTCTCTGTAAATACTTGAGAAGCCCCGTCAAGTATTATCTGCCATGTATCGTGGTCAGCCATAATCCAATCCCCCTATTAAAAATAACATGCGAAATAAACACATATAAGTCAAAATAAACGCAGAAAAAATATATTTTGACGAAATAAGATATATGCAATATTCATGCCAATAAGGGCGACTGTTTGTTTCAGGTCAATTTTAGCCCTCGAGTAACAGATATGCCAGGGGAAATCTGGCAACTTACTTCTCAGACAGTTAAATTAGCAGAATTAGAGCCGGCATTTAAGAACCAGTAAAAATGAGATGAAAATATAATGCTATGATCATCTCAGAATTTTCACAATTGTGGACTGTTCGACTTATGGACTGCAACACTGTTGCACGGTAAAAGCGGAACAAATTTCTATTAGTTTTTTTACCTGCTTAATCTTTCTTTCTCCATAAAATCACTTATTGATTCCACCAGGTTAACCAGCAAGCTGTCATTTCTGGCCGGTCTGGACAGGATCCCGGTATAAAAAAACTTAGCTACTTTCTCAGCTATTTCCAAAGGAGTCAGTTCTCCTTCAGGAGTATACCAATTTGTAATGTAGTTCATGCAACCTATTAAAGCCAGTTTGGCGAATTTAATATCAACGGGATAAAAAATGTTTAATTCTATCCCCTCTTTGATAACGGAACTGAAAAATTGTTCAAACTCGTCCCGGCGGTGGGAAAGATTTTGCAGTGTCGGCGACTGGGGAATAAAGTTTTTTTCAAACCTGTAATTTGTATAATAGGTGGCACTTCCTATGATCTCCTGAATATGGGCCTTGATCATTTCATATAGTTTTACATCTGGCGATAGACTGCTTTCATAGATAGGACGGACATTGTTTATGGCCTTATCCAACGTATACATGTGGCATTTGAGCCATAATTCCTCCTTACTGGAGACATAATGATACAGCGCTCCTTTGGTCATCTTAATACGACTAGTTATTTCATCCAGGGTTGCTCCCTTATATCCTCTTTCTGTGAATACTTGGGAGGCCCCATCAAGTATTACCTGCCATGTATCGTGGTCGGCCATCATACTGTCCCCCTTTATTAAACCTTGTATGTATATAAGCCCTCAGTTTTGCCTGTTGGCGCAACCAAGGGCTTATTAGTTTAACCATAATGCGTTATATTATAAGATTAAGGAACCTTCGAACCGTGTCAGGCTAAATAAAAACTTCTTTATTTAGCTACCCCTGCGATAGCTGCTTTAATTTCATCAATGGAAGCGCCTTCTTCCATAGTTGAGATATCGCCAAGATCTTGACCTGTAAGCAGAGCTTTCATTACACGGCGCATAATCTTGCCGCTTCTGGTCTTAGGCAGAGCGGAAACAAAGGTAATGCCGCCGATAACTACGATCGGACCCATTGTTGTCCGGACATGAGAAATCAGTTCCTTCTTCAGGGCATCTGTGGGTTCGGTACCCTGTGTCAGGACAACGAAAGCACTGGCAACTTCGCCTCTCAGTTCATCGGGAACACCGGAAACACCGGCTTCAATTACTGCCGGATGAGAAATCAGAGCACTTTCGATTTCGACAGTACCAATCCGGTGAGCTGCAATCTTGATAACTTCATCGGAACGTCCGGCGAACCACACATAGCCATCTTCATCGATATGAGCAGCATCGCCCAAATACCATTTTTTCATGGTTTGCGGAGTTTTCTCCCAGTATTCGGAAACGTATCTTTCCGGATTTTCCCACAGGGTGGCAATAAGTCCGGGGAAAGGTTCGGTAAAGGTAACAATTCCTTTTTCGCCAGGAGCTACCGGTGAGCCGTCTTTTTCACTGACAACTTCAGCGATTACGCCCGGTACCGGAATACCAGCTGAACCTGGTTTGATGGGAATCATGCCCAAGCCGTAGAAGTTAGCAAAGGCCGGACCGCCGGTTTCAGTTTGCCACATATGGTCAATAACCGGGATTCTGTCTTCGAAAACGCCTTTTTGCAGCCATTCCCAAGCCGGAGGGTTCAAGGTCTCACCGGCACTGAAGATTCTCATGACTGAGCTAAGATCATTCTTTTTGGCTTCATCTATGCCATAGGACATGAGAGCTCTTATTCCTGTCGGGGACAGCCACATAGCTGTAGCTTTATTTTTAGCGCATATCCGCCACCACATATCCTTATGGGGATAATCCGGAGTGCCTTCATAAATAACGTTTGTACAGCCGCAGAGCAGCGGTCCGTATACGTTATAACTATGACCAACAATCCAGCCGATATCAGAAGTGCAGAACCAGACATCTTCTTCTTTTAAGCCGTAAATCCATTTGGCCATGCAATAGACCCAAAGCTGGTAGCCGCCATGTTTATGCACGGTAACCTTAGGCTTGGAAGTGGTTCCGGAAGTCGGGAGCAGAAAGAGAGGATCATTTGCTTCCATCTGTTCAACTTCAGAGCTTTGTCCTTCGCCCAGAGCCAGCCATTGATCCCAGTGAAGGTCTCTGCCTTCTACCATTTTCGGCTCAGCTTGGCCTTTGGATTTCAGAACAACTACCTTCTCGACGATACCGGGCATTCTAATAAGAGCATCATCGACTATTGACTTAAGCTCAAAGGGTTTGCTGCGGCGTAAGGAACCATCCTGGACAAACATATACTTGGCACCTGTGATTTCAAGGCGGTCAGCTACTGCACCAGCGGAAAAACCAGCGAAAATAGCTACGTGGATGGCACCGATCCGTGCGCAGGCATATAAAACGGTTATTGATTCAATACTCATTGGCATGTAAACTGCGACGCGGTCACCCTTCTTAACTCCCATTCCTCTGAGAGCTGCGGCATACTCTTTGACCAGCACGAGCAATTGAGCATATGTTATAACATGGGTTTCTCCGGTTTCCCCGGACTCGGAAACGATAGCGGCTCTGCCACCTCTG
This sequence comes from Peptococcaceae bacterium UBA2264, assembly GCA_002347475.1. Taxonomy (GTDB): domain Bacteria; phylum Bacillota; class Desulfitobacteriia; order Desulfitobacteriales; family Desulfitobacteriaceae; genus UBA2264. The sequence continues at coordinate 5,812 of DDXI01000030.1, read as the reverse complement.
CCTTGAATTACATTGTAGTCGATGCAGTTATAACTGATATTGGTGAGACCGCCGCTAAACCATTCGAAAGTGGGGTAATCATGTTTTAAAACCTTGTCCCATTTTTTAAACCAATGAATGTCCTCGGAAGCATTATTGGCCGCTTCTTCCCAAAAGCCTTCGGGATCATTCTTAGCAAATCTCAGAAATTCTTTCACATGTGGCGGAATCATATCATTATTCTTATACAAAATATTCAATCCTCCCTAACTTCTATTATGCTCTCTTTTTAGTAAGCATTTTATTTAAGCCGCTCACTTAACCTCATAAGTAAACACGCAAACTCCTTTCCTGTATATTCATAAGCCAGTGAGCGTGTTGGCCCCTTCCTAATAAACATACCATTTGTTATGTTCAATATACCAGCCGTTATATTTGTTGTCAATACTTTTCCCTTTAAATATTGCCGTTCAGTCTCTTGACACACCTCCGGACTACTGCTAAACTGTTTCTAATTACAAAAATTTATACTCTTATCCGGAGTGGTGGAGGGACTGGCCCGATGAAACCCGGCAACCAGCTCTGTGTTCAAGGCAAACAGCCAGCACTCAGAGTATGGTGCTAATTCCTGCAGAAGAATGATCTTCTGGCAGATAAGAGGAGGAATATGTCTATCGCCTCTTCTGCCAAAGAAGAGGTTTTTACTTTTGGCAGTTATCTGAGATGGTAAAAATGCTGCCCCGCAAGCAGCTTAAACTAGTACTGAAGGAGTGGGACCAGTAAATGGGTGTAGAAAAGACTTATGCAGAGATCAATGCCAAAATCAAAGCGGGTCAGGCCGTGGTCGTCACGGCAGATGAACTAATTGCCATTGTTGAAGAAAAGGGTCTGAGCCAGGCAACCCGGGAAGTTGATGTTGTTACAACCGGAACTTTTGCTCCGATGTGCTCTTCCGGCGCTTTTCTTTCACTTGGACATACTGCTCCGCGCATGAAAATGCAGAAAGTGTGGCTGAATGGAGTTCCGGCTTATGGCGGTCTGGCCGCTGTGGATGTTTATCTTGGGGCTACAGAAGTTCCGGAAGATGATCCTTTGAACAGCAACTACCCCGGCGAATTCCGTTACGGAGGCGGGCATGTGATCCAGGATCTGGTGGCTCGCAAACCAATCAGAATAAAAGCTGTGGGTTACGGTACCGATTGTTATCCGCGCCGGGAAATCGATACCACTCTTACTATCGATTCGATCAATGAAGCCACTTTATTTAATCCGCGCAATGCTTATCAGAATTATAACTGTGCTGTCAACCTTACCGAGCGGGTTATTTATACTTATATGGGTATGCTAAAACCCCAGCTGGGCAATGCACACTACTCTACAGCCGGACAGCTCAGCCCGCTTTTGAAAGATCCCTATTTTCAAACAATCGGTATCGGGACGCGTATCTTTCTGGGGGGCGGCATCGGTTATGTTGCCTGGCATGGCACCCAGCATTTTCCCTCAATTCAGACAGTCGACGGAGATAACCTGGGTCCGGCCGGAGGAACTCTGGCCGTAATCGGCGATCTGAAACAAATGAGCCCGCGCTGGCTGGTAGGAACCAGTTATCTTGGGTACGGTGCTACTATCAGCGTTGGTATCGGGGTGCCTATTCCGATTCTGAATGAAGAAATCGCCAGATATGCCGCCGTCAAAGATGAAGAGCTCTTTGCTCCCATTGTCGACTATGGGGATGCTTATCCCAACCTGAAACCAGGTAATTTAGGCTATGTCAGCTATGCCGATCTGAAATCCGGTCAAATCACCGTTGATGGCAAACAGGTTATTACCGCGCCCCTCTCCAGCCTGCCGAGAGCCCGGGAAATCGCAGCCACCCTGAAAGACTGGATCTTGAATGGTCAGTTCTTCCTGAGCGAACCAGTGCAGGCCCTGCCTTCTCCGACCGAGAGACGACAATCCAATTTTCTGCATGACCGCTAAAGAGCAATAGATAGCAATTGTTATTGAAGAAGGGGTGTTTGCCATATGTCACCGAAAAGAATAGTATTGCATTTCAGCGCCGAGACTTCAGATAAACCGATGATTTACCGTTTGGTTAAGGACTATGACTTAGTGATCAATATTGTCAAAGCCAATGTCAACCCCCAGAAAGAAGGCACTATGGTCCTGGAAGTCGAGGGTGAGAAAAGTGCTCAGGGCCTTGATTATCTGCGCCGGCTCGGTGTAACCATTGAGGATCTGGACCGGGAAATCGTGCGCAATGAGGAAAAATGCGTTATGTGCGGAGCCTGCACAGCTATTTGTCCTACCGGGGCCCTCAGGTTGGAACGACCTTCGATGGAAGTGCGCTTTATCGGGGATTTATGCGTGTTATGCGAATTGTGTGTCAAAATCTGCCCGGTACGGGCTATGGAGGTCAGACTGTAACTTGGAGTACCTGGAACGCTCTTACAGGGAATTGCACCGACAACAGGATCTGGTTCATTTTCGGGTTGTCATCAAAGAAACCGACCTGGATATCGGAGTATGCAAAGACCGCTATTCACCCGCTTTAGCCAAATGGACAGAAAACCTGGTCCGGGAGACTCGCCGGCCCCTCGAAGAATACATTGAGCGCGACCCGCAATTTCTGAACGCTTTGACACCATACTCCTTACTGCCTGACGCTCCGCACATCGTTCAGGAAATGGCCAGGGCCGCCGAATTTGCCGGTGTAGGCCCGATGGCAGCTGTGGCCGGCACAATGGCAGCCTGGGTAGGCAAGGAACTTTCCCGCAGATCACGGGAAGTGATTGTCGAAAATGGCGGTGATATCTATATTCGCACCAGCCGGCTGCGCACTGTGGGCATTTTTGCCGGTCAGTCTCCCCTTTCCAATCGTGTTGCCCTGGAAATCCGGCCGTCCCAGAGTCCCTTGGGTGTTTGTACATCATCAGGCAGAGTCGGTCCTTCCCTTAGTTTAGGTAAAGCCGATGCTGTTGTGATCCTTTCTCCAAAAACATCTTTGGCAGATGCTGTTGCCACTGCAACGGGAAATCTGGTCCAGGGGAAAGAAGATATAGGGAACGCTGTCAACTGGGCTTCTCAGGTTCCCGATATAACCGGTGCCCTCGTGATTATGGATGATCAGCTGGTGGCATGGGGTCAAATTAAGTTGTGTCCTCTCTAAAAGCTATCTTATTCCCTGAAAAATATCTTTTCTGCTTTATTTTCCGCAGAATTATTTGCCTTATCCTCTTATTTATGTCCGATTAATGTCCGAGGAGTGCAAACAGCCGGCCTTTACTAAACGGTTGTTTGCACTCCTTATTATTCTTGGCCGCACTACCTTGACTACAGTGTCATGGGCAGGTTAATGTTCGACAACGAATTGAGCAGCAATGAATCTGTCGTTTAGATTATTTTTGGGAGCTATCTCAATAGCCACATAATCCAAAACATGCCTGTTCAGCATAGGAATAGCCAGAGAAAACCTGCCTTCACGATCAATCTTTATATCCTGAGCAAATATTTTGTCTGAACCGACTGTAATGTAATAGTTTTCACCATCAGGTTTAGCAAAAAAATGCAAATTAGCAAATGGCGGATCAGAATAGGATGCTGTAGTCATCAATTCTTCCGTACGCATGGAATGTGGGGTTTCCTCCCAAACCGCATAGATCCCGCTTAATTTATAACCTGGCAAGACACGGCCGCTAAGATTAATTTCTGATCCTGGCGAAGCTTTCTGGGGAACTGGGTCCATCTCGGTGTAGTGGTTTGTAAATTCCTGAGCCATAGCAACACCATACCTGCCTACGGCGATAGCAATCCCAACACCTGTGTGATGGACATCAAGAATATTTTTCCTGTGTCCATCATCAGGAGGCTTTTCGTTGAGCATAGCTGTCTGATGTTCTTTAACAATGTTTTCCAGTTCTTTTACTGATAAACCCTGGAAACCACCCTGCAGCCATAAGGAAACACTCTCGTTTTCATTTACGGCATCAAGGCCGCCGGCACGCGTATAACGCAGCTGCGGTTTGGAACCATCCATTCCCCAATGGCTTATATAGCCATTATCCGCTTCCTCTTGGACATGTTGGGAAGCAGCTTGCGCCGCTATTTCATCCCAGACAAGCTCTGAAAGTCCGTTTATCCGGCGATCCTGATTGATCAGATCCAAAACCAAACATTCCACTTGGTCGATTTCTGCTGCACTCAGCTCCGGATGGTTAACCGGCAGCGACTGATTGATGATTAATTTTTTTGCTACGGCAAACTGCTGAATAATTTGTGTTTGCGGTAAATCTTTCAGACCGGTCACTAATTGCTCGCTGCTCCATAGAAATGCCAATATAACTACAAGCAGTATCACGGAAATTTTCCTGAACATTTTAGTCCTTCTCTTTCAAATAAATAGGAAACTAAGAAATAGGAAACCAAGAATTGTATACGATCTCAATATAGTATTAAGTTTAAAAATAATCAACTCGTTGTTTTCCATTTTTCAGCATTTATTACTCCCGCTTCTGTCTGTGATGCTTTTGACACAGTTGCGCCCGCTTGTTTTAGCCAAATAAAGAGCCTTGTCGGCAAGATCGATACCTTTACTGATATCGGCTGCCTCTGTAACTTCAATAGTACAGGTGCCAATACTTGCGCTGACAATACTGCCGGCTGAGGAAAATTCATGCGGAATTTTTAAGGAAAGAATCTTTTCTCTGATGGTTTCCGCAATATTGATTATTTCGGTTTCACCAATATCAAATGCTATGTAGATAAATTCTTCACCACCCCAACGGGCAGCAAAATCCATCGAATGTCTTACAACTGAACTAATTTGATTGGCCACAGCAATCAGGATACTATCTCCCGTGTTATGTCCGTAATTATCATTCAATAGTTTGAAATTATCGATATCCAACAAAAGAATTGACAATAATGTTTTTTCCTTAACGTAATATTCAAAGGCAATATCGATATAATTTCTGAAGCTTCTTCGATTTGGTATACCGGTCAGCTCGTCAACTAAAGCTAATTTTTTGAGCTGAAAGTTGGCTTTGGTCAGTTTCATATTAATAATTTTGTTTTGCTCAATCTCTTTTTCCAGCAGTAAATTTGTATTCTCAAGCAATAATTTACTTTTGAAACTATTGCAATAACTGTAAAAGGTTATTCTGGAAGCAAGCCAGGAAATTAATATCAAAACAGCGAGATTCACATAATGCCCGAACAGAACATCTCTGGTATGCTGGAAATAGGGCAAACCGATAAAAAGAATTAAAACTGAACTGACAAAAGGTATCATTATCTTCTTGTTATCCATTAGAAATAAAACAGCAACAACTATAATATTGACCATATATACCATCAAATGACCGTATAATTTTTGATCCAGCAGAGATAAGATACTGCTCCAACATAACATCAGGGTTATAAAGATAACCAGGATTGTTTCCAGATCATTCAGTTGAGTCATTGTTTTGTGCTTGATGTCCTTCAGCCTTTTAAAAATTGTCAGGAAAGAAAGATTTATAGCAATCATAAGTAAGTACATCGCTAAATAGTAACTGTAAGGGAAGCGATCATCGACTTTGAACAATAAGGCTGCAATATCAGAAACAGCAAAAACAGCATCAAATCCAATTATAACCTTGGCCAGAATTGTACCCCGGGTGATATTTTCTATAATCATGCTTCTTTTTAAATCTTCTTTTTCGGATTCATCAAAATCATCTTTCAGCAATTCCCTTATTTTCATATTAACCTCACATATGAATAATAATTTAACTCATATTAAGGGAGGCAATCAAACAACGATTACCTCCCTCGTATAATAAAGTCATCGAAT
>DDXI01000017.1 GCA_002347475.1 Peptococcaceae bacterium UBA2264 | reverse complement strand
GGTCAGACAAACAAGATCGTTTCCCTTGTAATAGTGCGGATTGAGCTTTAAGAAATGCACTATGTCTTTATCCTTGAGCTGTTTGCCTGTAATATCGGCGACTCCGGCCTTCAGTTTGTCCTTTATTCCTTTATAGACAATTACCCCGCTGGCCTCATCATATTCCTCCGGATATTTGGTCCTGGCCCAGGAATTAATAATCTGCTGTTCGTAAAACGGGGTTTTTACCAGATCATTCGGATAAAACTCTTTAAAAAAAAGCGGCAGCATTTTATAGGTTTTATAGCCCTTGGAAATCAGAAACCAGTAAAAACTCTTGTACCTCTGGCCATAGCTTATAAAATAGGCAGCAAAGAGCTTATAAAGCTCCAGACTGCCCCAGTAATCTTTATGAATTATTGTATCACCGGAAAAAACGCCGCAGACCTTTTCCGCGCCCGCCTCGATCGCCATTATTTTTTGCGTGGAAAAGCCCTTGATCTGGTTGTCGGCAGCATAGAGCAAAATGCAGTAATCCTTTTCGTGCAAATCCTTAATAAACACGGGAAAGCTGGTGTTATCGTAAAATTCTTCCATTAAAGAGAACATAGTCTTCTTGTCCTCAGCGGTCAGTAGTTTAACCGTGCTTATTTTGCCGTGCAGCCCCATCTTTTACTCCTTGCGCTTCATTCAAGCCCAGCATCAGGCCTTGTTTTTTAAAGGTTTCTTTGCGGAAGAGCGGATTATAGATGCAATAGGTTATAAATCTCAGTGGATTTCTCATATTCGTTTTCAAATCAAAGGCCCGATAGATTATGGCGGCCAGACTGATTGGCTCTTCCGGCGTTAAAAGTATCTACTGTCAGGGCCACCACCTCAGCCTCGATCCTCTCTGGTATTTCCTCCACATTTTCATCATAAAAGCTGATAGTTATATTGCCGGGAGTAAGGGCTTTGATAATTCACTATTTCTGTATCCTTTACGCTCACTTACTCTTGCCATTCCCGATAATCCCAATGGCAGACTTTCCGCCCTCAGGCTGGGCTGCAGCCTGCTTCTGTTTGAAATAGTCTCCCCTGATGCTCCTATCGGCTATGGCCAGGGCTGCGGCCAAATGCCCGGCATCATCGCTTGCCCCAAGTACTTCACCGGTCGGCAGCAGAGCCGAACCCGGATATTTCCCGAACAGGTTTCGTCCCATGACAGCAGCGGAATATTTTTCTTCTTCAATCCCCAGGAGAAAAGCAATCGTCGGCAGCATATCGATCTGGCCTCCGTTTTTCTCCACCGTGAAACCCTGCATTCCCGGGATATGAATAAGAAAGGGGATCTCCGAGTTGTTAGCCGGCAAAACGGTTGGAAAATATTTGTGGATACCCTCATGATCACCATAGAGGATCAAAGCCGTATTGTCCAGCAGGCCCTCCGCTGCCAGCTGCTCGTAAAACTCCCCGAAGGCCTTGTCCGTATAGGCGATACTCTGAAGATAGGCGCTCGTTTCATCAGCAACCGGCAGTTCCAGATATTGTTTATCTTCATCAAGTGTGAAGGGCATATGGGAGGTCAGGGTAATAATAAAAACATTATAAGGCTCCCGGAGCTCTTTTATTTCAGCAACGGCCTGGGCAAACAGGGCCTCGTCCGCAATTCCCATGCCCACTGAGCTTTTATCCGCAAATTGTTCCTCGGCAACAAATTCATCAAAACCAAAGGCCCGGAAAACCTGGTCACGGTTCCAATATTTCCTGTTATCACCATGAATGGCAACAGAAGTGTAACCCTGCTCCCGCAAAAGTTTAGGCAGGGTCAGATAAGTATTGTCGCCGAAGCGCAGAAAAGTACTGCCTCTGCTTACAGGGTAAAGAGAAGCATTGAAGAGCAGTTCGGCATCCGAACTGTTGCCGTCCCTGACCTGTTCCACAATATGATTGAAATAGATACTGCTGTCCAGCAGACTGTTGATGTGAGGTGTGATTTCCTGGCCGTAATAGGATTTGCCCACCAGGATGGTTTCCAAAGATTCCACCTGGATCGCAATAATGTTTTTATTGTTCAGCAACCCTGCCAAGCCGGCATAAGTCTCTGCCGGCTTCTGATATTTCTGATTGTCTGCCAGCCACTTGGCCACCGTCTCGGCTTCTTCCTGATCCAGCTGATCCCCCTTTTCATAGATGAAACGGCAGATATCGAACATGTGATTGCCGAGTGGGGACATCAGGAGGGGCTCCAGCTTGTAATTTCCGAACATCTTGCTGTCAGCCACTTGTCCGAACTGAAAACCTATTATGACGACGCTGCAGACAGCAGTATAACAAAAAACCCGAATCCTTTTCCTGGCAAGATCCTGATACTGTGCTTTGAGTGCCAGGAAAAAAAGAAAAGGCAGGTCAAGCAGCAATAGAAAATCCGTCCCTCGCAGCAGGGAGAAAATACTGGCGCCCAGATCCTCCATATTATCTTTGGCAAACAGCATATGGATACTCAGCAGATGGCCATAGGCTCGGGCATAAACAACGTCCGCTATAAAAAGTCCTGATATGATCAGATCCAGGCCCAGCAGATAAACGATTTGTCCCTGGCGCGGAAACAGATAGGAAAAGGAGATCAAAAACAGAACAGGAGCTGCAGCATAAATACTATAGCTCAGAATATCTGACCTGGCGGAAAACAAGAAATATAATACTATGACTGACTTGATTAAGATGCTGAGTAAGACTAGCAGCAGAATAAGTATTGGTTTTGGGCTTCCTTTTAGTTTGACCATCTCAGCTGCCTCCTTTGCTGCGGACATACCGCAATACTGCTGTATCCATTATAAATAAATCCCTGCGGCTGTGCAAAATTATGATTACACATACACGCATCCAAGCATGAACCAGTTATGAGTTTTTAATTTAAAAAGCAGAGCCAAAGCCCTGCTTTTTAAGATATTGCCTTGCAGATCGCAACCTGAAGAACAAACTACTCGACTGTTATGGCACTTACCGGACATCCCTCTTGGGCTTCTTTGGCACATGATTCATATTGAGCTGGAACTACCTCAACCAGAACAGTTGCTTTTCCTCCCTCATCCAGGGTAAACAACTCAGAGCAGAGTGATACGCAAAATGCGCATCCTATGCAAGTATCCCTGTCAACACTTACTTTCATTATTAATCAACTCCTTATCTCAGACTTGACTGCTAAATCCGGTTACCCCCCAAAATACAAAAACCGACCAGGAATACATGTCTCAACAAACTTCAATACTGGAGACTGTTATTTCTTTAGCAATTCACATATTTTTTTCGCAAATAATCCTGCGTTTTCAGGTGAATCTCCGGTAATTATATTCCCATCTGCAGCAACACCCTGAGGCGTATATTTTGCACCTTTACTTTTAAGCGCCTTTATTTCCGAATTAAAGACCGTAGCCTGTTTATTTTTCAGCACACCGGCATTGGCCAGGATCACCGGGGCAATACAAATTGCCGCAACTACCTTATGGCGCGCATTCATTTCCTGGGCAATACGAATGGCCTGCGGATTATTAAATAATACTTTGCTTCCCCCGCCGCCTACAAAAACAACAGCATCATAATCGTCCGTAATGATATCTGACAGCAAGAGTTCTGATGTTATACGGCCTCCGCGGACACCGGTAAGAGCACCAATCTTTGTACTGGCAATAACTACTTGATGTCCTTCATTTTCAAATATCTCTTTGGGAATAAATAGTTCCTCATCCCTGTAATCTTTCGGAGCCACAACCATCAAAATCTTAGCCATAATTTCAATCTCCCCTTCCTTTTCCTTGACCTAGCCTTTGACCACAGCAAGGCCTTTGAGCTTGCGCAGAGGTTCAATCAGATCCAGTTCGTTGGCAAGCACAAAATCCAGATCCTTATAGGCAAAGCGTGATTCTTCGCCGACATCGGTTTTCTTGACCTTGCCCAAAAAGACACCCAGGGAGCGAAGGTCGATAATGGTATCCTCAATGCTGAACCTTTCTTTGGCTGCCGCCCGGCTCATCAGGCGGCCGGCCCCGTGGGAACAGGAACAGAAGCTTTCCGGATTGCCCCTGCCCTTCACCAGGTAGGAACTGACCCCCATCGCCCCCGGGATAATCCCCAGTTCCCCATTACCGGCCCGGATAGCCCCCTTGCGGTGCACCCAGACTATCTTCCCGTAATGCTCTTCATAGGAGGCGTAATTATGGTGACAGTTGACCTGATCGGAGAGTTCGATATCTGTAAACCCGGCGTATTTTTCCACTTTTCGGCGCACGATATTGATGACTGTCTCCATCATGCGGGCCCGGTTTTCCCTGGCAAATTCCAGGGCCAGATTCATCCAGCGGATATATTCCTTCCCTGCGTCACTGTCCACAGACAGATAGGCCAGATCCCACTGCGGCGGAATCAGTGAGCCTGCCTGTTTATTCAGTTCCTTGGCTAAGTCGTTGAAAAAATGACAAATGGTAAAGCCGATATTGCGGGAACCGGAATGGACCATGATGCCCAGATAACCCTGATCATCGGTCTGCAGTTCAATAAAGTGATTGCCGCTGCCCAGAGTCCCCACCTGATAGCAGGCCTCATCCAGTTCCTTCACCAGATCGCGGGCCAGGCCTGTCTTCTGTTCCTCGGTCAGGTTCCGGGCAAAATTCATGGCTGAGGCACAGGGTTGTTTGCTCTTATGGTGTTCGAAACCGGTCGGGATATTGCGCAGGATGTCCCCGACAATCGCCTGGACCAGTTTGCCGCTGGGTGTCTGTACCGAGAGAATCAGGTCCGCGGGGATATTTGTTTGCACAAAGACCATCCCGCAGCCGATATCCACCCCCACAGCATTGGGAATGATAACATTCTCTGTAGCGATAACCCCTCCGATGGGCATGCCATAGCCGGAGTGAGTATCAGGCATCAAGGCAATCCATTTGTGGGCAAAAGGAAGATTGGCCAAATTCTTGGCTTGTTGCAGGCAGGTTTCATCAAGCTGAGAGATATCTTCCAGCCAGACCTTGATCGGCCAGGTCTGTTCTTCAGGGTTATAGATTGTGAACATCTTATCCCCCCTTTACGAACTGTCAATTCACTGACTCATCTCCAAAAAAAAAGAATTCTCCAAAAGGGTGCCAAAATCCTTTATCAGGAATCCACACAATGAGATACAGGATTGAAAATTTAAGTTATACTTAGACTATAAGAAAAGAACAAATATATTAATAAAATCATTATGAATATGAAATTACAGACAAGTTTACGGCATATTTTTGGGGGAGTAATTTTATGTTTAAGCAGCGAATTTCATATAAAAATATTCAGCTCCCAGGCAAATCTGCTTACTATCTGATCACAGGAATGTTTCTGGGGATAAGCTTTTTCCTGCTTTTTTGTGATCTGGCCGAAGATATGATTAACAGAGAGGTAGCGTTATTTGATCAAACGGTTACAAACATACTTATAGGGTTAAGAGACCCCTTTACAACAGAAATAATGAAGTTGATTTCTGATATGAGCTCACCGGTTATAATTATCAGCATTGCCGGGATAATGGTTTGGTTTCTATTTGCCGTAAAGAAACATTCCTGGGATGCATTTATACTTTTAATTGCCTTAACAGGAGCTGCTTTATTGAATTGGATACTGAAATGGGTATTTCAGCGCAGCCGGCCAGACGTTCCTAGCCTGGCACAAGCTTTCGGATATAGTTTTCCCAGCGGTCATGCCATGATTTCCTTTGTTTTCTACGGGATGCTGGTATATCTTTTATTGGTCAACTCTAAACGAGGAAAGAGTACCTATCTGCTAACCTTATTTATTACTTTTCTTATATTGGCTATCGGGATTAGCCGGATTTATCTCGGAGTACATTATCCCAGTGATGTTATTGCTGGTTATGCTGCCGGAGGATTCTGGTTAACCGGATGCATTATGGTTCACACCAAATCTGAACCCCTCAGGGCAAATGCCCTTTCATAATTCACCATTAAATTTCTGGTTCCTTTTGCCTAATAAGTAATCGGGGAGATGTCAAGATCGTTTATTTGGACGCAGAAGTAAAAACCAACGAAAAATGGTCTTTTGAAACTGAAAATGACGCTGACTTGTTCATCTATATTCTTCAGGGGGAAGGTAGTTTTGATCCCCAAAGTGAGCAGTATATAGCTGAGAAACATGCAGTCTTATTTAATGAAGGCGATACTTTCCGGGTGAAAGCAGCGAATAAGGAATTGAGATTACTGCTCTTCCTGGGCAAACCATTAAGAGAGCCAGTTGCCTGGGGCGGACCCATTGTAATGAATACCCAAGAAGAGCTCAAGACAGCATTTCGGGAACTGGACGAAAACACCTTTATCAAATGATGACTATCAGAGCTGTCAGGCGAATAGCAAAGCTTTCAGGGTTTTGAGGTTGAGGAATAAGCAATGATCGATGACGAATTTAGGGAATATGAAGTCGAGGAAGACCAATTTGAAAACGAAGAGGCAGGCCGAAGAAAATCGGGTTGTCTGCTGAAAATAGTTGCCCTTTTGATTCTGTTGGCCTTTGCCGCAATTTCTTTGCCCAATTTTCCTTATCTCTTTTCTGATCAACTGAAATTCATTGATCAAAATAAAATATTAATAACTGATGAAATCGTGCAGCGCTGCAAACCGGCAGTGGTAAGCATTGAGGCGGTTGTCAAGGATGAGTTTTCAGCTGCTCGGGTTTACCGGGGCACAGGATTTAATATCTCCCCCACAGGCAAGATCATTACCAATCAACATATTGTGGCGAATGCCAGCAGGATCACTGTCCGCTTCGAAGATGGCAGGGAATACTCCTCCGTTCAATATGAA
>DDXI01000160.1:13632-14481 GCA_002347475.1 Peptococcaceae bacterium UBA2264 | reverse complement strand
GCAGCTAAGCCCAGGAGAATAATGAACCGGGGTCGGATGAGAGCAAACTGCTGCCGTAACCAGGGAAGACAAATCTGCATCTCGGCCAAAGTCGGTGTCCGGTTTCCGGGAGGCCGGCACTTGACAATATTCGTGATATAGACACTCTCCCGGGGAAGATCGGCTGCCAGCAGAATTTTGTCCAGCACTTGGCCTGCCTTGCCGACGAAAGGCCTGCCCAGCTCATCCTCGGTTTGTCCTGGTCCCTCGCCGACAAACATCAGAGGTGAATGGGGATCACCTTCGCCAAAAACAACACCAAGACAGCTTTGGCGCAAGGAACAATTGTTACAGTTCAACGCTTTTTCTTTTAATTGATCCAAATCCGAAGGCAAATTTATCCGGCCTCCTGCTCTTATGTTATTTACCTAATCAGCATTATTGCTATTGCGAAATTATCATGGGAACAATAGTTAATATGATAATTTCACCTTTTAATTTCTGATTCCTGTCTTGATCCTGAAATAGCCCCTGAAATATTATCGGGAAGTTATTATAGACAGCGAATTATTTAAGGTTAATGAGGGGAGAAATGATTGATGTTTTTCCAGGATTTTAAAGAAAATATCAATGGTAAGGAGTTGCATTTAACAGAATGGCCGGGTTCTGGTGACCCTGTTATTTGTCTTCATGGATTTGCCAGCAATAGTCACTGGTGGGATAAACTGGCTGAGAGTTTGTCTCCTGTCCACAGAATAATTACCTATGATTTGCCGGGCTGCGGTGACAGTGAAGCACCTGATTGGGCCTATGGCATGGAGGAACATGCCTGGGATATTCTGGCCATAATCGATAAGTTCAAGACAGGCA
>DDXI01000160.1:0-13568 GCA_002347475.1 Peptococcaceae bacterium UBA2264 | reverse complement strand
CTGACGGCAGTGTTATTTCCAAGGTAAATAAAGAATTTGTCCTGAAGGAACTGGATTACAGAGCCCAACACAGATATCCGACCAAAGAATTGCTGCCTAAAATCAGTACTCCGACATTACTGCTTTGGGCTGAACAAGGTTCCGGAATGCCCGGAGTGTATGTTGTCACCAAAGAAAAGGGAGAAGAGATGGCTGCCCTGTTACCTGGAAGCAGGTTCAGGACAATAAATAATTCCAACCATTTTTCTATTCTGACTAAGGACCAGACTATGCTGGAAATAATGGAATTTATTAATAGTTGATCAACCTGGGCAATCTTAGCTGTTAGCAGTTTGGTCTGATATAACCAAAAGATGTATGTAGATGAAATTATTCACTTTGTCTATCTGATACAAACCTGAAATTTATGTACCGTAATTTGCCAAGAGAGCTTCTTGTTATGCAAGGGCTCTCTTGGTTTTTCGGGATATTTCGTCGGTCTTAAAATTATTTGAATAAATCAGCAGCCTTACCTAATACGACAATTTATTCAACAGATAAGTAGTATAATAATATTAAATAAGGAAATAATTAACAATTGACATAAAGAAATCTAAATTCATTTTCGTTAGTCGCAAACATTAATAAAATCATAAACATACTTTTCCTTGAGTTTATACCAGAAATAGTATACCAGTAGGGAGGTGACAGATGGTAGAAAACAGCGCAGGAACTGAAATTGGCAGGCATAATACGAACCGGCATAATTATTCTTCAAACTAATGCAAATAAAGGAGGAAAAACAATCATGTTCACTACAAGAAAAAAGGAAAAGGGTTTTACGCTGATCGAAGTCATAGTAGTTATTGCCATTATCGTTATACTGGCAGCTATAGCCATTCCGAAATTTACTACTGTCAGGATAGAATCAGCAGTTAAGGCTGATGCCAGTACTGCTGCCCAAATTGCTAATGCCTGCCGGGTTCAGGAAACCCAGACGGGTTCGTTGGTTGATGGATTGACTGCAGGTGTAGGAGTTACCCATCCTCTCTTGGCATCCTATATGGAGGTCCCGGCTGCAGCCCAGACCGGAGGCACGTTTGCTTTTACGGCGGCCGCTCAGGGCGGTGTGAATCCCTATATTCTTCAATTTACACCTATTGCAGATTATGCTCCCTATAATGGCGTCCAGACTGTTACCGAACATACGATATTTACAGCTGTCAAATATTAGATAATTAAATATTATCTGAAATCAGAATAGGCTCCTGCTCAAGTTGCCCGGCAAAGAGTGCCTGCATGCAGGCACTCTTTAGTTCTTTATCAGTTGGCTATTAGTTCATTATCAGATTGCTATTAAATAATTTCAGGTTCTTTCGTAAATAATTCCCTCTATTTTTGCTGTAGTTGACTGGCTTTCTCATAAATCTCCTGGGGACTTTTGTGGATTCGGGCTATTCCGGAATCGATGGCAACCTGGGCAACGGCTGCCGCCACAACAGGTGCTACCCGGGGATCAAAGACACCGGGGATAATAAAATTGGGATTCAGTTCCTCATCCGAGATTATTCCGGCAATTGCCTGAGCAGCTGCCAGCTTCATTTCCTCTGTAATATCTTTAGCCTGCACATCCAGGGCCCCCCGGAAAATTCCGGGGAAGGCCAAGACATTGTTTACCTGATTGGGATAGTCGGAACGGCCGGTGCCGACAACGGCTGCTCCTGCAGTAAAGGCGTCTTCCGGGAATATTTCCGGGGTAGGATTGGCCATAGCAAAAACAATAGCTCCCGCATTCATGGTGGCTACCATTTCTTTGCTCAGAACACCTGGAGCGGAAACTCCAATAAAAACATCAGCACCGGGAAGGGCATCTGCCAGGGAGCCCCGGATTTTAGCAGGGTTTGTCAATTTTGCCATTGCTGCCATAGCCGGATTCATCCAATTTTCACCTGAACAAAGTATGCCGGCGCGATCAACCATGATGACTTTTTTTAAACCAGCCTGCAGCAGTAATTTAGTGATAGCTGTGCCGGCAGAACCTGCGCCATTGAGCACCAGTTTGATTTCTGCAATTTTCTTGTTGACAACTCTCAGAGCGTTAAGCAGAGCCGCCAGGACGACAATAGCTGTACCATGCTGGTCATCATGGAAAATAGGGATGCTGGTCTCTTTTTTCAGCCTTGCCTCAATCTCGAAGCAGCGAGGGGCCGAAATATCCTCCAGGTTTATGCCGCCGAAATTAGGTTCCAGGGCCTTGACTATCAGCACTATTTCGTCAACATCTTTTGTGTTCAGACAAAGGGGAAAAGCATTGACCCCGCCGAATTTTTTGAACAGGACACACTTGCCTTCCATAACAGGGATGGCTGCTTGCGGACCGATGTCGCCCAACCCCAAGACTGCTGTGCCGTCAGATACCACAGCTACCATATTGCCGCGTCCCGTATACTCATAAACTGCCTCCGGGTTTTCAGCGATTACTTTACATGGTTCGGCTACTCCGGGAGTGTAAAGCAGGCTCAAATCATCAGTTGTATTTAAAGCTGCCTTGTTGACAATTTCAATTTTTCCGCGTAATTCCTTGTGAAGTTTCAAAGCCCGTTCCTGAAGAGTGCTCATTAAATATCCTCTTTTCATTCTAGTATAGGTATCGGTCTGAAAAATCTCAGCCCAAATTATATACTAGATGAATTGGCAGCATTTCGCAAATAGATTATTGAGAATGTTAATAATCTGCTGAAAAAATTTGCTTGTTTGCGAAACTGCTTCCTGTAAATCTGAGTCATTAGAAAAAGCCGCTTAAAACTAAAGTTCTAAGCGGCTTTATATTATATATTTTCCTTATTTAAGATTCTCGATTACCATAGCTGTTCCTTGGCCGCCACCGATGCAGAGGGTAGCCAGACCATACTTGGAACCCCGTTTTTTCATTTCGAATAAGAGGGTACACAAAATTCTGCTTCCGGATGAACCAACGGGATGACCGATAGCGATAGCACCGCCATTGACATTGACCTTCTCCATGTCTGTCCAGCCCATTTCACGTCCTACGGCAATTGACTGAGCTGCAAAGGCTTCATTTGCTTCAATCAAATCCATATCAGCAACTGTCAAACCAGCTTTTTCAAGAGCTTTTTTACTGGATGGAACAGGTCCTATGCCCATAATCTTTGGATCTACTCCTGCTGAAGCATAGCTTACAATTCTGGCCATAGGCTTAATTCCCAGCTCATCTGCTTTTTCTTTAGACATTACAATTAAAGCTGAAGCTCCGTCATTAATGCCGGAAGCATTGCCCGCGGTTACTGATCCGCCAGCAGGTTTGAAAGCCGGTTTTAATTTTGCCATAGCTTCAAGAGGGGACAGACGAGGGAATTCGTCGGTATCAAATACAACATCACCTTTTTTGCTCTTCATAACTACCGGAACGATTTCATCTTTAAATTTGCCGGCCTTGATAGCAGCGTCGGCTCTTTCTTGACTGCGGAGAGCAAAGGCATCCTGTTCTTCGCGGGTGATTCCCCATTGCTCGTTAATATTTTCGGCAGTCACACCCATATGGATATCATGCCGATTTTCCCAGAGACCGTCTCTGATCATGGTATCTATCATCATAGCATCGCCCATGCGGTAGCCATTGCGTGCTTTGGTTAAAGCAAAAGGAGCATTGCTCATATTTTCCGTACCGCCAGCCAAAACAATGTCTGCATCTCCAGCTTTGATTATTTGAGCTGCCAGACCGACTGATCTTAAACCGGAACCGCAAACCTTATTAATCGTCATTGCTGTAGTTTCTATCGGCATACCTGCTTTAAGAGCAGCTTGGCGGGCAATGTTCTGTCCCTGGGCGGCCTGGATTACACAGCCAAAAACAACTTCTTCTACCATCTCTGGCTTAATACCGGCGCGTTTGATTGCTTCGGCCATAGCAAGAGCTCCCATATCGACAACTGGCATTTCTTTGAGGGTACCATTAAAAGATCCAACTGGTGTACGGCATGCGCTTACAATTACAACTTCTCTCACTTATTTATCCACCTTTCTTAATATAAAAATAATATTTTTGTTTACTTTTTGTTCTCTCCTGTCTCTCCTGTTCGCAGCATCTTCTGAATGGTGATGCTTCACTCCTTTCTGCTAAATAACGATATCGATGACCCCATACGCTGCTAGCTCATTACAAGGAATAAGCGTCCAATTAAATCCCTGTATTCATCGCTTCTTGTTGGAAAATTATTCTTCAAATTTAATAATACACTCATGAGAAATAAATTTCAATATCTTTCTGAACATTAAGAAAATTACCTAATATATATAAAAAAATACCTCTCGTTCTAATAATTACAGCTCGCCTGCAGTTGAAATCCTGAAACTAATTCGTGAACGGAATTCACAGCTTGTGTTTATAGGCAGTAACTCTGACATTTACAGCCGCATGCAATAATTATGTCTTGACTATCACGTCACTAGCAGCGGTCATTGAACTTAGCTGGGATCTAGCTTTTGTCGCAGTAACAGGTTCCCTGATTGAGGTAACGATCATGATTATATCGGTAGATTTGGCCTTGTACTTCAAATGAAAATACTTTGATCAAAATAATCAAAATCCAGCAAAATACTTATTGACAAAACAGCAGGGCGCCAATATGATATCATTATACCCCTTAGGGGTATAATGATATCATATTGGGAGTGTGTTTGATGGCTAAAATTAAGAAATTTGTGCACGAGTGGGTATGGTTGCTGCTGGTTGCCTTTTGTATCACTGGTTTAGTATATCCAGCTATAGGTATTGTTGCCTTGGCTTGCATGCTTGCTCCGGTAATAGTTGCTGCAGGGAGAGGAAGAATGTGGTGCGGCAATTTTTGCCCCCGAGGCAGTCTGAATGACAATCTTCTCTCAAAAATAAGCTGGAAAAAAGAAATTCCCTACACTTTCAAAAAGAGGTGGTTCAAGATTTCCTTTCTGACTTTCTTAATGGGAGCATTTACCCTGCAGCTCGTTTTAGCTTGGGGCAGTTGGGTGGTGACAGGCCTGGTCTTTGTCAGAATGGTTCTGCTTACGACAGCCCTGGCCGTTGTTTTGGGGGTTGTTTTCAATTCCAGAACCTGGTGTGTCATTTGCCCGATGGGAACTATAGCCCATTATGTAACCAGGCTGGCAGCGCAGGCAGCCGGCGGTTCCGGCATCAAATATGTAACCTTTGAACAAGAAAAATGTGTGGACTGTAATTCTTGCTCCAGGGCCTGCCCACTGGAAATAGATGTCTTGAGCTACAAGAAACTGGGTAAAGTTAGTAATGCTGATTGTCTGAAATGCGAGACCTGTATTGCCCACTGTCCGAAAAAATCCTTGTATATTGCCTGATAGTAAATTAACCTGAGAATCTGTCCTATTTGGGATACTAGTTAATAAAGAACAGTCTGCTGGAAGGCAGACCGTTCTTTTCAGAGTAAAATATCACTGCCAGCTGTTGTATCAGAAGGAATGTTCAGGAAAGATGTTGAATATTGACCCAAAAAGGAATTGGTAATATGGGGGTAACCAGATGGCCGATAAAACTGATTATATAGAAATTATCAACGAAGGAGTAGATCCCAATATTTTTGCCTGGATTACGGACTTTTGCCGCAAAGACTTGTTTTCTCATGATATTGGGGTCATGATGACTAAGCTTGCTCCAGGTAAGACATACTCGGAACTGGCTACTAAAAACTATCATGCCAACCTGGCAGGTTCCCTGCACGGAGGAGTGACGGCTACTCTGGCGGATTTAAGTATGGGTATAGCCTGTTTCACAACAGGATTTGTGGTTGTTACAACCAATCTGAATATATCTTATATGGATGCAGGGAAGATAGGAGAAAAAATAAAAGCAGCGGGACATGTGATCCGCGCCGGAAAAAGTGTGCTCTTTACCGAAACTACCATCGAAGATGAGCAGGGCCTGATCATTGCCAAGGGCTCGGGTATATTTTCAGTTATCTCCCGTATTCCTTAAATACTGTTTAATTTCCGCGATATCAGATCTAAATTTGGGGGGTGAGTGAAAACATAGCCTCTTTTACTTGCTTGGTTGACTGTTAATAAAATTCGTGCTAAAGTAAAGGTGAACGTACATACACTCAGGAGGTTTAAAATGCCTATCCCCAAAATAAAGCAAAACAGGGAACGCCGGCAAAGACTTTTGGAATGTGCTTTAGACCTTTTTGCCGAAAAGGGATATATTGATACCCCGGTTCGCGAAATAATAACTAAATCAGGTTTTGGAACTGGTACCTTTTACAATTACTTTATTGATAAAGAAGATATTTTGAAAGCGCTTCTGGAAGAGTTCTCAGATCTGATTATTTTAGGTATCAAAAGCTACCAAACAACTGAAAAAGATATATACAAAAGATTTATTGAAACAGAACGGGCAATTATGGAAGTCTTTGCCCGGAATGAGAAACTGTCCGAAATATATTGTCGTGTCGCGGGTATTAGTGAAGTTATTGACAATTGTTTGAGAGAGTTTGAGGATAAATTAGTTGAATTTTATATCAGAAATATTAGGTATGGTATCAGAGAGGGCAGTTTTGATGACGTTTTGGTTCCTCCGGTCGCTAATTCTTTACTGGCAGTAGAAAAATTTTTGTTATGCAAATGGATAGTATTTAAGTCTATTACGAAAGAAGAAATGATAGAAATGGCCATATCATTCCGCGAAACGATGGCTAAAGGTTTAATGAAAAATAAGCAGGGTCGTATTGAAAGAACTTTTTCATAGGGGAGGTTCCAGAACGGCCTTTATTCTTACCCTTTAAGTGAACGTCTGTACGTTCAGTATTCTTTATGCAGTCAGGCTTGCTGAAGCAACACCAAGAAGCAACCCCAAAATGTTGATCTGACAAGAGTCTGGAGATTTTAGAGCGAATTCCATGTGCAGGGAAAAGAGCAGAATGTGAACTAAACCAAGATCAATTCAAAATGAAAGGATGGAAAATCCAGTAGATAATCTGAAAATTCGAAAAATAGAAAAAGGCCTTGGAATATAAAAGAAGAAATAATATTAATAAAAAACAAATATCGAGGAGGTAAAAGAATTGGCCAGATTAACGCTTGAACAGTACTACAACTTTATCGATCCTAAATCGGTAACTATTATAGGCGTTTCCGAAAAAACCGGTCCGGGTATGTTTCATCCGCTGCAAAATATGCTCAAGGATGGTTGTCAAGCGCGGATTTACCCTGTAAATATCCAGGGACGCGATATTCTAGGTCAAAAAGTATATAAATCCGTCCTGAATTTACCTGAAGTGCCGGATTTGGCCTTTATTACAGTAGCCCGCAATGCGGTTTTAGGGGCGGTTAAGGAATGCCTGCAGAAGGGCATCAAATCATTAATTGTTCTTAGCCAGGGTTTTGACGATGCCGATGAAGAAGGGAAGGCTCTCCAGCGAGAAATATCGCAAGCCATCGCTGGGACAGGCACACGCCTCTTAGGCCCTAATACTTTGGGACTTATCAATGCCCTGGATAATTTCCATGTTTCTTTTGTGGACAGCGACGTACCCCCCAAAGCCAGTGGGGTTATCTGCCAGTCCGGAGTGTTCCTGGTTGGTTCGGCTGACCTGACTGCAGGAATGGGCGTGGGCATCGACATCGGAAATGCCTCAGATATTGATTTTGCCGATGTTCTTTCCTGTTTCGGCCAGGATCCCCGGATTAAGATCATTGATATCCATATGGAAGGCATCCGGGGTGGAGGGGATTTCCTGGAGATAGCCGCTCAGGTGAGCAGGGAAAAACCTATTTTAGTGCTGAAAACAGGAAAAAGCGAGACAGGTTCCAAGGCGGCAATTTCCCACAGCGGTTCTCTGACCGGTGAAGACCATGTCTTCGAAGCAGCCTTCCGGAAAGCCGGGATCATGCGGATGGCTGATTTGGAGGAGTTTCAGGATCTGAACAAGGCTTTCCTGACTTATAAGGGGCTCAAAGGCAAGCGCGTCGGTATCATCACTATTTCAGGCGGAGCAGGGATCGCTGCCATAGATGCCCTCAGCCAGTACGGTCTGGAAGTAGCTCGCTTAAGCCGGGAGACTCTGGAGAGAATGCAGGAGTTCTTTCCGCCCTGGTTTCAGGTCACTAATCCCGTTGATATGTGGCCTGCGGGCGTAAAAAAAGAGCTGAAAGAAATCTATGTTCGGCTTTTGCAAATCCTGCTCGATGATCCGCAAGTGGATGCCGTAATCTGTATTTATGGTGCAAATAAGATGTCCGGTTTCGATCCGATGGCCGTAATTACCGAAGGGGTTATAAGCGAAGCCAAGAGAAGAACCGATAAACCTGTTTTACCTTGGGTTATAGGCATCAACCAGTATGGGATTAGCAGAGAACTTGAGCAAAGCGGTGTTGCTATAGGATTACCTAATCCCGAAAGGATTGCCAGGGTGCTGGCCCGTCTTTACCAGTATCACCATGAAATTAAGGACAGGTCAGAGGAGAAACCGCTGGTTTTTCAGGATGTTCAGCGTCAGCTTGTGGCCGGCATAATCGACAATGCTCGAAAAAATAGTGTGAAGATTTTAGGCAGCGAAGTTTTGGAAATTCTCCAGGCTTACGGAATAAATGTCATATCTACACGTCTGGCTGGAAATAAAGAGGAAGCCTTTCTTTTGGCTGGTGAAATTGGCTATCCGGTGGTTATGAAAATTTCCAGTCCTCAGGTTGTCCATAAAACAGATAGCGGTGGGGTCAGGTTAAACATCAAAAATGAGACAGAGCTGTCTCTGGCCTATGATGAAATGTTGGCGGCCATCAAAGCAAATGTTCCTGAGGCGCGGATCGATGGTGTCTTTTTGCAAAAATATCAGCCAGCCCACCTGGAAGTTATCATCGGTTCAAAACGGGATGAAGAATTTGGCCCGGTAATTGTCTTCGGGCAGGGGGGTATTCATGCCGAGGTGCATAAGGATGTTACTTTCCGGCTTGCTCCTCTTACTGCAAAAGAAGCCCGGGAAATGATCGGT
The DNA here is from genome assembly GCA_002347475.1 of Peptococcaceae bacterium UBA2264. Taxonomy (GTDB): domain Bacteria; phylum Bacillota; class Desulfitobacteriia; order Desulfitobacteriales; family Desulfitobacteriaceae; genus UBA2264. The sequence goes on along the minus strand of DDXI01000160.1, from coordinate 4,578 downwards.
GAATTAAAATCCTCTAAAATGTTTTACGGCTGGCGGGGCATGCCGGCGGCCAATACTGATGCTTTGGCTGAGAGCATAGGACGAGTTGCTCAGTTAGTCGTCGATTTTCCGGAAATTACTGAATTGGATATCAATCCGCTGGCCGTGGGGGCCGATGCTGTCGTCGCCTTGGATGCCAGGGCTGTTATAAAGTAGTTATCGTTGTGCTTCCATGTAAATATAACTATTTACGAGAATTATTGTTGCTATGTCTGTAGTTATGTTTGGCTGTGAAACATGAACTATTTACTCATTCATGTTTCCTGTCTATTTTCGTTCTCTCTTTCCCAGGTGATCGGGGCTGTGTGAAAACATGAAGTATTACACAGCCCCTTTTTTCTTATTAGTTTCTATCTTAGGACGTCCGGAAAATTCTTTTCTGAATGCACATGCCCATCTTCAACAAGTATTTTTCATGTTGAGACAAATAAAAGAAAAAGTAAGCAACTGCGAGGCCGTATAAAGGGGGTAAGATGCCAGGCGATAATTTCCCCTGAAATCAGGGGGCAGTCTTGACAATAAAGCAATACTTTAATATATTAAAGTAAGAAAGTCAGGCCGCAGGACCGGCAACTTGAATTACAGTAATATGTTGCTTGCATTGGAGGTATAGCCAAGTGGGGATCGATGAACGCTTGAAAGATAAAATGACGGATAACTTGTTTGAAGCAATATTACTGCTCAAGAACAAGGAAGAATGCTACTGTTTTTTCGAAGATATTGCCACAGTAGCTGAAATCAAGGCTATGGCTCAACGCCTGGAGGTAGCCAGGTTATTAAAAGAAAATGTCACCTATACTGCAATTGCTGAGGCAACCGGGGCCAGCACAGCGACAATCAGCAGAGTTAAACGCTGTTTGTTTTTTGGAGCTGATGGCTACCAGCTGGTATTATCTCGTCTTGGCCGTAATGAAGAAGACCTGACAGCAGAAACAGATATCAAAGATAATCCAAAAGATGAAAGAGGAGTGTTATAAATGCAGCGATCATACCTGGGCCTGCGTATTCCCGAAGGGATGCATGACTTATTGCCGGAGGAACTTGCTCTCCAGGAACGTCTGGAGGGAAATATCTTGACTATTTTCCGGAGTTGGTCATATCAGAAAATTGTCACAACATCTCTGGAATTCGGAGCCTGTGTCCAGCAGGATCCTGATGGGGAGGATCAGCTTTACAAATTTTTTGACCGCAAGGGGCGTATTCTGGCTTTGCGAACAGAATTTACAACACCTATTGCCCGCTTGGTAAGCACTCGCCTGCGCGGTCAGGAATTACCTTTGCGCCTTTGCTATGGGGAAGATGTTTTTCGCAACAGTGCGGCCAGGCATCGCGAGTTTCGGCAAGTGGGTGTTGAATTGGTCGGTTCCAGGGAGGGGTTGGCTGATGCGGAAGTAATTGCTCTGGCCGTAGAGGCAATTAAAAGTTTAGGTCTCAAGGACTTTCAAATTAATCTGGGTCATATGGGAATATTTCTGGGCTTAATGAAGGAAGCGGGAATTGAGCAAGATATGCAAGCCCAACTGGAGGATGTTTTAGCGCGTAAGGATATGGTGGGTATTGAGATTCTGGTGAGAGAAAGCAGTTTGTCCGAAGAGTGGCAGCAGCTGCTCTTGCGTTTACCTCATCTTCATGGCCGGGAGGAAATGCTGGACGAGGTTCTGAGCTGGAGTGGGAGTCCGCAAATTAAGGCAGCAGTCGAGGGCTTGCGCCAGGTTTACAGGTATCTGGCGGACTTTGGTGTGCAAGACCATGTTGCTTTGGATCTGGGAATTTTAAGGGGTTTTTCCTATTATACAGGGGTAATTTTTGAAGGTTATGTCCCAGGGGTAGGTTTTCCGCTTGTGGAAGGCGGTCGTTATGACACGCTTTATGCTGATTTTGGTTATCCTTTGGCAGCTACAGGATTTGCCCTTAACCTGGGCAGCATTCTGGGCCAGTTCCCGCCGGAACCCCTGGCCAATGCTGATGTCCTGGTTTATGGCTCTGATGCCCAGGCAGTAATAAGAAAGTGTCAGGTACTGCGCAGGCAAGGTAAACGAGTGGAGATGGCTCTGGACGGTCTAAGTGCCCGGGAGGCTCAGGAATTGGCTGCCAGAAAAAATATTCCTGTTCTTCAGGGAGTTTAGAGAAGGGATAGGGCTTAAATCCGACTAGGTTCTGGCTGCAGGACTGCCAGATTTCAAAGTTTATTTTTTAAAGAAAGGATTGGATGCTAATGCGTAAATTTGCTGTACTTACCGGCGGAGGAGATTGCCCAGGGCTCAATGCTGTCATCAGAGCAATGGTTAAAACAGCTGAAAAATACAACGTTAAAATCTTGGGTATCAGGGACGGTTTTCACGGAGCAGTCCTGGATGATTATCTTCCATTGGGTTATAAGGAAGTTTCGGGAATTTTACCGCGGGGCGGCACAATTCTGGGTGCATCCAATCGTGATAACCCTTTTGCTTTTATTGATTATGAGAAAGATGCTACTGTAAGCGTCGACCGTTCGGACGATGTTCTGGCCCATTTACGAGCACATGGGGTGGAGGCTCTGCTGGTGATTGGCGGAGATGGCAGTATGCATATTACTATGGAACTGGCTCATAAAGGCTTGAACGTTATCGGAGTGCCTAAAACTATTGATAATGATCTCATGGCAACTGATCAGACCTTCGGTTTTCAAACAGCAGTCAATACCGTTCAGGAAGCTCTGGACAGATTGCATACGACTGCAGAATCCCATCACCGCATACTTATTCTGGAAGTCATGGGCAGGTATGCCGGCTGGATAGCGCTTTATGCCGGTATTGCCGGGGGAGCAGATGTTATTCTTATCCCGGAAATTCCCTATCAATTTGAAAAAGTTGTTAAGACCGTTGAACTCAGGGCTAAAAAAGGCAAGAGATTCAGTATTTTTGTGGTGGCTGAAGGAGCCAGGCCTTTGGGCGGCGAGATGGTTGTAGAAAGGCAAATAATCGGCCGGGCGGATCCCCTGAAACTTGGGGGAATCGGTTCCAAGCTGGGGAAGGAATTGGAAGCTTATACTAAAACAGAAACCAGGGTGACTGTACTGGGACATATCCAAAGAGGAGGTTCACCAAATGCTTATGACCGTGTTTTGGCCACTCGCTACGGTGTAGCCGCGATTGAAGCTGCTCTGGCAAAAGATTATGGAAAAATGGTGGCCCTGCAATGTACAGATATTGTGCGGGTCCCAATTAGTCAGGCTGTGAATCAATTAAAATTAGTAAAAATGGATGATCCTGTTTTATCAGCAGCCCGTAGTCTGGGTATTTTAATGGGAGACTGAATATTTGAGGATAGGGGATCGAGGTTCGAAGATTGTACATCATGTATCGCCTATCGGGTATCGAATAAGGGTTGTCGGGAGGCAATTTAACTGTTATAATACTACTATGCTAATACTTTAACTAACTAAAGCAGAAAAGTCATTGCTTTAGAATTATTAATATCGAGCCTTGTGCATTACGAATTATGCATTATGCAGCAGATAAAAGGGGATGGATTTGTGCCGCGTAATTTCTTAACTATTGCTTTACCCAAGGGGAAATTATTGACAGATTCTATACAATTGTTAAATAAGACAGGTTTGGATTGTCTTCAGGTTGATGAAGATTCCCGTCATCTCTATTTTGATTTTCCTGAGGCTCAGACCAGAATAATCATCTGTCGTCCGACAGATATCCCAACTTATGTGGAATATGGAGCAGCGGATATTGGCTTTGTAGGTAAAGATACCTTGTTAGAAGAAAATAAGGACGTGGCCGAACTCCTGGACTTAAAGTTCGGTTACTGTCGTTTTGTGGTGGCTATGCCGGAAGATAAGGTACCGCCTTTACTGCCCAACGGAGAGTATGATCTCAGTGTTCTTAACCATCAACGGGTAGCTACTAAATTTCCCAGAGTAGCCCATACCTTTTTTTCTCTGTCAGGCATGCAGGTGGTGACCATTAAACTGCACGGCAATATAGAACTGGCCCCCGAGGTCGGGCTGGCGGAAATGATAGTGGATATAGTTTCCACAGGAAAAACTCTGGTGCAAAATCATTTGCTGGAAGTAGCCCCGATTCTGGAAGCAACCACCCGCCTGATAGCCAATCGTGTTGCTTACCGGATGAAATATGAAAGAATTCACGAATTAGTCGAGAGTCTGAGGACACATGTCAATGGGGTTGCTTAAGAGAGTCTGCTTGCTGGGTTTATTTTGGAGCAAAGGGGGGTAATTACTCCGGTGAAAATAGAAAGGATCAGTGAATTGGATTTACAGCGTCTAACCCGTAAATCTTATGGAGATGACGAAAAACTGGAAAGACAAGTGGCCGGGATTCTGAGGAAAGTCCGGGAGGAGGGAGATGAAGCCCTCTACCAGTTAACCGAAGAATTTGATGAGGTTGATTTACGGGAATGCGGCTTGCAAGTCACCTCCCAGGAATGGGCAGAGGCTTATGAGCAGGTTGATAAGGAATATCTGGAAGCGATTCGGGAGGCCAGAAAAAATATCCTTTGTTTTCATGAAAAACAGAAGCGCACATC
>DDXI01000190.1 GCA_002347475.1 Peptococcaceae bacterium UBA2264 | reverse complement strand
GAAGCTGGGCACGTCAAGGTCAGAACGCACCCGGATAACTTTCTGGTTAATTTTGGCGGTATTTTTTCCTTATCAGGCGAAATCGGGCAGTAAGTGTCCTCCTATTAGGTGGAAATGCAGATGATCTACTATCTGCCCGGCGTCAAGACCATTATTTGCTACGACCCGGTAGCCGGATTCGGCAATTCCATGCTCAACAGCCAACTTCTGGGCAACAGCCATTATATGTCCCAATAAACTTTCGTCTGCTGGAGCAGCCGTAGTCAGATCTTGATAATGCTTTTTCGGAATAATCAATAAATGTACAGGAGCCATGGGATTGATGTCTTTAAAAGATATTACATCCTTATCTTCATAAACAATTTGGGCCGGTATCTCTTTGGCAACTATTTTACAGAAAATGCACTCAGCCACTTCTCTGCACACCCTTTCCTTTATTCCTTGCCTAAAATTTACAAATAATGTCTGACTTAAATAAAAAATTACTTATCCTTATGGTAGCATAAAACAACGGCGAAATACAGGGTAAATAACTAAGCAGTAGCTGATTTCCAACTAAAGCCGGTCTGACAAATGCTTTTTTTCTAATGTAAAGGAAACTAATTGCCCGGCCTGCCAGGGCTCTTCATCGACAGCAGGCGGTAAATTAACCGGCAGGTAATTCTCTGTATGACCGTAAGCCCACCCCCTGGTATCAATTCGTTCCACCAGTACCTCCAAAATATGCCCCAACATATTATAACGGTATTTTTCCTGACTTTCCCTGGAAACCTGCAGCAGTTCCTGGACTCGCCGGGTCTTGACCTGGTCGGAAACCTGCTCAGGATAAGCAGCAGCCTCTGTTCCTTCCCGCCTGGAATAAGGAAAGACATGAATTCCGGCAAAGCCGCAACTGCCGATAAAATCAACAGTCTGCCTGTGGTCAGTTTCAGTTTCCCCGGGAAATCCGGTTATTATGTCAGTTGTCACTGCCAGATGAGGAATACTTTGAAACAACTTCTTTAACAAATCCCGGTAGTCCTCAGTAATATAAGGGCGGTGCATTCTGGCTAAGACAGTATTGCTGCCGCTCTGCAAAGGGATATGCAGATGAGGGCAGATAACTGTTGAAGCCGCAATAACAGCAATCAATTCCGGACTAAATTCCAGGGGTTCCACGGAGCCAAGATGCAGGCGATGCATGCCGGGAATTTTAACCAGTGATTGCAGCAGGCGAGCCAGATTCCAGCCATTAGCCAGATCCTCACCATAAGCTCCGATATGAATACCGGTCAAAACTATCTCCTGATAACCTGCTCTGATAAGCCTTTCCGCTTCAGCCAAGGCATTTTCGGGAAGACGGCTGCGTACAGGCCCGCGGGCATAGGGAATAATACAATAAGTACAAAATCTGTTGCAGCCGTCTTCAATTTTCAGCATAGCTCTGGTCCGGCTCTCCTCCTCAAGCCGGGGAAGTTCTTCAAACACTCTGACATCCCCAATATTCTGCACAGCATTATAAGGTTTATCAGTCTGTTTAACATGCTCCAGCAGCTTGAGGATCTGAGTCCTATGCTGGGTGCCAATAACCAGATCCACCCCGGGGATAGCCAGTACCTCCGCAGAAGCAGTCTGGGCATAACAGCCACAGACAATAACATAACTTTCCGGATGAGACCTGATCAGGCGGCGGATAGCCTGGCGCGACTTGCTGCTGCCTGTGTTGGTGACAGTACAGGTATTTATGACAACCACAGCAACTGTTTGTTCAGGATCAACAACCTGATAGCCGCTGTTTCGGAATAATTGAGCCAGAGCCTCACTTTCGGCCTGGTTTACCTTACACCCCAATGTAACAAAACAGACCTTAAGCTGCTCCTGATCTTCAATAATATTATTTTTCTCCATAGCCCCTATCTCTCAACCTCCAGTTTAAGGTGCCAGGTACCAAATTCACCCTAACCACCTTGAGCCCTGAATCCCGAATATTACCCCAAATCTCCGCCAGCTGCCAATACCATCGTTAAAGCTGCCAAGGCAGCTGTTTCTGCCCTCAGGATACGCGGCCCTAAGGTCACACTTGCTGCTCCCAAATTTTCCCTGGCATGAGCCACTTCCGCCTGTTCAAAGCCACCCTCAGGACCAATCAGGATAGCCAAGGGTTTATCAAAATCCAGTTCCGGCAATAACCTGGATAAAGGCTGAGTTTTTTCCTCTTCGTAGGGAATGAGCCATTGGGTAAAGGCAGGCAGTTTATCAGGCAGCTCCGCCCAATCACTTATGTTCTGGATCATGGGCACCCGCACACGACGCGATTGTTTTCCAGCCTCAGCAGCAATTTTCTGCCAGCGTTCCACCCGTTCCAGAGCCTTGCTTCCTTCCAAATGCACTACAGACCGTTTGGTCCGCAATGGAACAAGACCGGCCATACCCAGTTCAGTTCCCTTCTGAATGATCCAATCCATTTTATCGTTTTTGGTTAAACCACTGACCAGATAAACCAGCGAACGCGCCTCCACCTCCGGATAATGTTTAGCCAAGATGCGGCAGGCAACACTTTCATCTTCGATATTTTCTATTTTTCCCAGCCATTCTGCCCCACTGTTGTCAAAACCGATCACCCGATCACCCCGGTCAAGCCGCAAAACCCTGACAAGATGTTCCTTTTCCCCATCCAAAAGCCAAAAAATCTTTTCCCCAAGCTTTGCGATTTTAAAACGATGCACGCTAAGACCACCTCGCTCTGACAAGTATCCAGCCCGAATCTTCACGACGTTCGACAATCTTAAGCCCATTGACTCTCAAAGCTTCCTCTACATCCTTTGCCCGAGATCCTATTATACCGGAACCTAAAAATTCTCCCCGGGGATGCAATAGACGCCGCAAATCGGCTGCTAAATCAATAATAACATCTGCTACGATGTTGGCAACCACTAATTCTGCCTGCCCGCTTAAAACCGCCCCCAGATCACCATGCAAGGTCTGAACACGGTCAGCGACTTTATTCAGCTCTACATTTTCGGCAGCAATCTGAACAGCAACAGCGTCCAGATCTACGGCTATTACCTCGGCCCCTAATTTGGCCGCAGCTATGGCCAATATACCCGACCCAGTACCCACATCGTATACTTTCATCCCTGGACGGACAATTTCCTCCAGTACCGTCAGACAAAGGGTTGTGGTGGCATGAGTACCGGTACCGAAGGCCATGCCAGGATCCAGCTCCAGGACGATATCCTCAGGCAACAAAGAAACCTGCTCCCAGGTTGGTTTAATCAGGAGATGTCTTCCCACCCGCTGTGGTTTAAAATAAACCTTCCAGGCAGTTGCCCAGTCTTCTTCCCGCAGGGTTGCACCTTTGACAAGCAGACGCCAGCCGGGATAAAGTCCGGTAAGTTCCTCAAGTTTCTGCTGCAATTCAGTTAATTTAGTCTGCATTTCCATATTTTCGGCTAAATATCCCTTAATTACCACAGTTCCAGTCAAGCTAACTTCTCCGAAATCATGATAATCCCAGGAACCTGCCTTGATATAAGACTGCAAAACCCGGGCATCTTCAATATTAACACCGCTGCAGCCTAATTGATAAAAAAGATCGGCAACAGCTTCTTCACCCTCCGGAGATACTGTTACCGCTACTTCACGCCAATTCATTGCTTAATACTCCTTCTATCCCATGGCATCGCGCAAGTTTTCCTTAAACTTGTCAAAAAGGGACTTTTTGCCCATCTGCTGGTGTTCGCTGGCTGACTCGCCGAACTCCCGCAGAATCTGCTTCTGTTTCTCGTTTAGTTTTGTCGGAGTTGCCACAATCACCCGTACATGCTGGTCACCACGGCCGCTGCCACGGCGGTAAGGAATGCCATGGCCTTTAAGACGGAAAATCGTCGCAGTCTGGGTTCCTTCGGGAACCTTCATTTTCACATTGCCATCCAAAGTCGGAACCTCGATCTCGGCTCCCAAAGCAGCCTGCACGAAAGTAATCGGAATTTCACAATAAACGTCATTGCCGTGCCGCTCAAAAAACTTATGACTTCTGATGTGAACAATAATATAAAGATCTCCCGCCGGCCCGCCTTTGCTTCCTGCTTCCCCATCTCCGCTGCTGCGCAGTTGCAGAGCTTCCTCAGCGCCGGCAGGGATATTTATCTTGATAGTTTTGGCACGCCGTACTTTACCTTGTCCGGCACAGGTTTTGCATGGTGTTGTAATCTTTTTGCCTTCACCGTGACAACCGGGACAGGTCCGGGCTGTTTGAATCTGACCGAAGGGGGTGCGCTGAACAACTTTAATCTGGCCTGTACCCTGACATTGGGAACAAGTGGTAGGATGAGTTCCAGCCGCTGCCCCGGAACCCTGACAGTCGGCACAGTTTTCATATCTGTTAATCTGAATTTCTTTTTCTGCTCCAAAAACAGCTTCTTCAAAGTTTATGGTCAGATCATAACGCAAATCAGCCCCTCTTTTCGGGCCGCTGCGTCTCGGTCCTCCTCCTCCTCCGAAAAAAGCCTCAAAGATATCGCCGAAACCGCCAAAATCTCCAAAACCGCCGCCAGCCTGATTGGGATCCATCCCGGCATGACCAAACTGATCATAACGAGCCTTCTTATCGGGATCACTCAAGACATCATAGGCTTCAGTTGCTTCTTTAAATTTATTTTCTGCTTCCTTACTTCCCGGGTTTACATCAGGATGATATTTTCGAGCTAATTTCCGGTAAGCCTGCTTGATTTCCGAATCACCCGCAGAGCGCTCGACCCCCAGAACCTCGTAATAATCACTTTTCATGTTTTCCTAAATCCCTCCTGGTCACTTCCGCCTGGCAGCAAGTGACTTTAGCATATTGGCCATTGACTATATATTATAAACTATCTGCGTGTATGTAGCAAAAAGAGGGGGCACAAGGGACTTCCCCCCTTGCACCCATCACTCTCTTACTTATCTTTATCCACTTCGGTATACTCGGCATCGACCACGTTGTCATCTGGCGGCGTTCCCTGAGCTTCACCCGCCTGGGCCCCGGGAGCCTCAGCAGCCTGTTGCTTGTACATCTTCTCAATGTAGGGATGAAGCACTTTGGTGACTGCCTCGGATTTCTCCTTGATCGCATTGATATCCTCGCCGCCGGCGACTCCCTTTAATTCCTCCAAAGCCTTTTTGATTGCTTCCACTTCTGAAGAATCACCTTTGCCTTCGAAGTCCTTAAGCGCTTTTTCAGTTTGATAAACCAGAGAATCTGCTGAATTTTTGACATCAATCATTTCCTTGTGTTTGCGATCCTCTTCAGCATGAGCTTCGGCATCTTTGCGCATCTTTTCGATCTCATCTTTGGAAAGTCCAGTTGAAGAGGTAATAGTCACTTTTTGCTCATTGCCTGTAGCCATATCCTTGGCAGAGACATGGACGATACCGTTGGCATCAATATCAAATTTTACTTCGATTTGCGGAATCCCGCGCGGGGCAGGCGGAATACCGGTCAACTGGAATTGTCCCAGTGTTTTATTGTAGGCAGCCATTTCCCGTTCCCCTTGCAAGACATGAATGTCCACTGAGGTTTGATTGTCTGCCGCTGTGGAGAATGTTTGGGATTTGGTTGTCGGCACGGTTGTGTTCCGGTCAATTATCCTGGTAAACACTCCGCCCAAGGTCTCGATGCCCAGAGAAAGAGGAGTCACATCGACCAGGATAATATCCTTGACATCCCCGCCTAAAACTCCACCCTGAATGGCGGCCCCTAAAGCCACAACTTCATCGGGATTAACCCCTTTGTGAGGTTCTTTGCCGCTGAGTTTCCGGATGGCTTCCTGGACTGCCGGAGTCCGGGTCGATCCGCCTACCAGGATCACTTCTTTAATATCATTAAAAGTAAGCTTGGCGTCCTGCAGAGCCTGTTTGGTGGGTCCAATCGTTGCTTCGACCAGGTCGGCGGTTAATTCATCGAATTTAGCCCTGGTAAGATTCATATCGAGATGCTGAGGTCCTTCAGCTGTCATGGTTATAAAAGGCAGATTGATATTGGAGGTGGTAACGCCGGAGAGTTCTATTTTAGCTTTTTCGGCAGCTTCTTTGAGCCGCTGGACAGCCACTTTATCTTTGGTCAGATCTATTCCATGGCTTTTCTTGAACTCGGCAGCCAGATAGTTAATAATTCTTTGGTCAAAATCGTCACCGCCCAGAAGATTATTGCCACTCGTGGCCTTAACTTCCACCATACCCTGGCTCAATTCCAGGACAGAAACATCAAAGGTTCCTCCGCCCAGGTCAAAGACCAGCACAGTCTGATCTTCCTTTTTGTCCAGGCCATAAGCCAGAGCGGCAGCAGTAGGTTCGTTAATGATCCGCAGCACCTCCAGGCCGGCGATAGATCCGGCGTCTTTGGTAGCTTGTCTCTGAGCATCTGAAAAATAGGCCGGAACGGTAATGACGGCTTGGGTCACGGTCTGGCCAAGATAAGCTTCGGCGTCAGTTTTAAGTTTTTGCAGGATGGCAGCCGAAATTTCCTGGGGGGAATAACTCTTGCCCTCTATATTTACTTTATAATCTGTACCCATGTGACGTTTAATCGAACTGACAGTTCTGTCAGGATTGGAAACAGCCTGTCGTTTGGCAACCTGACCTACCAGACGTTCCCCGGTTTTGGAAAAACCAACAACAGACGGAGTCGTCCGGTTTCCCTCGGCATTAGGTATGACAACGGCTTCTCCGCCTTCCATAACTGCTACGCAGGAGTTTGTTGTTCCCAGGTCAATTCCGATTACTTTTGCCATAATATTATCCCTCCTTGATTTTTGCTTAACAGGATACTTTAACCATACTCGGGCGTAAAACTCTATCTTTCAGATAATAGCCCTTTTGGACTTCTTCAACAACAGTATTTTCAGGATACTCATCCGTGGTTACCGGAAGAATAGCCTCATGAATATTGGGATCAAAAGATTGGCCTACCGCTTCAATAGCCGCCAGACCCTCTTTTGCCAAGATATCGTGCAATTGCCGGAAAATCATTTCCACACCCTGAGCGTAAGCAACTACATCCTGACTGGTTTGCACCGAATCCAGAGCCCTCTCGAAATTATCAAGGACCGGCAGGATAGCACCAATCAGGCTTTCTGCCGCATATTTGCTGATATCTTCCTTTTCTTTTTGAGTCCGCTTGCGGTAATTATCAAATTCGGCCTGTAACCGCTGCAGATGGGCATAGTAATCGGCAGCCTGGTTTTTAGCCGTTTCCAGTTCAGCCTCTGTTTCAACCAGTTTCTCTTCCGGGGTCAGGCCAGACTCGGTTTCCGGGTTATCCGGTGAATCACCGGCACTCTGCCTGGAATCTGCCTTGCTTGCCTCGGAAGCATACCCCTTCTTTTCCCAGCTCTTATCAGTCTCCCTTGTCTTCATAAAATATATCACCCGATTCCCCATTTATTTAAATCATTCGTATGTGTTTATTCGCAGGCAGACTTCATGTCCGCCTGCCTTGATCATATCAGTCCCCATCTTCACACCTGTCTCAACGTTTACAGCCGCGGGTCAAATTCTCAGAGATCATTCGTGTCATAAAATCCACAATAGCCATAGCCTTGGAGTAATTCATCCGGGTAGGACCCAGAACCCCGATAGCTCCTATAGTTTCCTCATCAATACGATAAGTAGCTGATATTACACTACAGTCGTGAAACTCCTTAAAAATGTTTTCTCCGCCGATAGTGACATTTAACCCTTCATGAGTGGGTTGGAGCAGTTTCTTCAGACTCTCGTCTTCTTCAAAGAATCTGAAAAGCGTTTTGACTCTATCCAAATTTCTAAATTCAGGTTGATTAAGCATATTCAACGTGCCGCCAAGGTAAACTTGTTCTTTTTCTTCACAACCATCCAAAATGACAGCCAACATTTCCAGGGCCTTGTCCAGTAAATGATGTTGCTTGGTCAATTCACTGTAAATCTCCTGCAGAAGTCCCTTTTTTACTGTTTTAAGGGATTGTCCCCGCATTTTTTGGTTTAAGACAGCAGCAACCCGCTGCAATTCCTCAGCAGTGACATTAAAACCAATATCAACAATATGATTTTCCACAACTCCGTTGTCCTTGACCATAACCATAATTGCCTGACCGGGCTGGTAAGGCAAAAAATGGATCTGACCAAAAGCACTTGTTCCCTTGAGCGGACCCAAAACAATGCTTGTCAGGCTGGTTAACTGGGACAGGAGTTTACTGGTATGAGTAATAACCTCCTGGATCTCGTTGATACGCCTGGTTGTCTCGCGTTCAATAATTTCTTTTTCTTCTCCGCTCAGTTCTTCTTCCACCATCAGACAATCGACATAATAACGATAACCGGCATCTGAAGGAATTCGCCCGGCAGAAGTGTATGGTTGTTCAATTAATCCTAATACCTCCAAATCCGACATCTCATTACGAATCGTCGCCGGAGAAATTCCGAGATCAAATTTTCGAGCAATTGTGCGGGAACCAATTGGTTCTGCTGTAACAATATAGTCCTGAATAATCGCACGAAGAATTTTCTTTTTGCGTTCATCCATTTGCATGATGCTTCTTGCCTTTCTCTCAAAATTATTGCCATTAGGACCTTGCAGCGAAATTTTGTTAGCACTCTCATTAGATGAGTGCTAAATTCACATTACCATGCCTTTTTAGCTTTGTCAAGACAGATCAGACAAAATCTTGTAAAACAGAATTGGCTAAAAAAACATATTTCTGATTGAGACAAAGGTGCTCATTCTGAACGAAAAGTATCCCGGATTGTTCGTGTTTCAGCAACACTTCAGCATAAACATCCCTGATATCAGTGCCAAAGTCCCGCCGGAAAGCCGATAGATCGACCCCTGCAGTCAGCCTTAAGCCCAAAATGACCCTTTCTGCCATTCTGACCTCCCGGGACAAAAACTCCCTTTCGTCTTCAGCATAAGGATTCCGGGCTCCGGCCAACCTGTTGCCGTATTCCCTGATACTTTCGATATTTTTCCACCGTATGCCCTGCACACAGGATACAGCTCCCGGACCAAGGCCCAGATAGTCTTTACCCTGCCAATAATTGATATTATGCCGGCACTCCCAACCCGGCAGGGCAAAATTCGAGGTTTCATAGTGGCCATAACCAGCATTTTGTAAATGTTTCCGGGCCCAGGCATACATCCGGGCCTGCATATCATCATCGGGGAGCCAGGATCCTTCGTTTCCTGGAGCAGAAGCCAGGCGTCTGGCCAAGGCTGTCCCTTTCTCGATCATTAAGCCGTAGAGAGATAAATGCCGAGGATTAAAATCTAAAGCTTGTTCCACCGTATCCTGCCAATCCCGGAAACTCTGCTTGGGCAGGCCAAACATTAAATCAAGATTGAAATTATCAAAACCTGAGGCCCGAAGAAGCCGAATGCTTTGTTTGGCCTGTTCCGCGGTATGAATACGCCCGACCTCTTGCAGGCAGCGCTCCTTAAAGGACTGCACTCCGAGAGAAAAACGGTTGATATCATAAGATCTTAAAAGTTCCAGCTTTTCTTTAGTCAAAGTCCCCGGATTGCCCTCCACCGTTGCCTCCGCATCTGCTTCCAGTAAAAAACCTCGCCTCAGCATGGCCAACAGATGTTTCAGATTCTCCGCCTCCAAAGCTGTTGGCGTTCCGCCGCCAATAAAAAGAGAAGATACTCCTGACGGAGCATCCTTCTCATACCGTTGTATTTCCAATCCCAATCCGGCAAGATAAATCTCAACCAAAGCCTGAGCCTCTCGTTCGGCCTCTTCCTCGTTTGTCTTGCTGCTTCCAGCCAGAGGATAGGAAAAGAAGGCGCAATAATCACATTTGCGCAGACAAAAAGGCACGTGTACATACAAGCTTGGCATCATCGTTCCCCTTCTTCTTA
>DDXI01000162.1 GCA_002347475.1 Peptococcaceae bacterium UBA2264 | reverse complement strand
GATTTTAGCGAGCAGATGAGTTTATATGTTGTAAAGGATCTCTGGAAAAGTCAGGAGGCAGAAGGGATAATTGCTGCTAAAATTGCCGAATTCGTGGCTGAAATTGCTCAGCACTTGAGAGGAAGGACCTTGGTTTTATTTACTTCTCATCGTTTATTGCAAGCTGCTTATACCCCTTTACTTAAACATCTGGAAGAATCTGATCTCAATCTTTTGGCACAGGGAATTGACGGCGGCAGAAGCACGATCTTAGGTGAATTTTTACGAAAGCCTGGGAGTGTACTTTTAGGGGCCACCAGTTTTTGGGAAGGTATAGATATTCCCGGGCAGGCTTTATCCTGTGTTATCCTGGTTAAATTACCTTTTTGGCCGCCCTCTCTGCCCCTGATCGAGGCAAGATCCGAATTATTGCAGTCCCAGGGCAGAAATCCATTCTGGGAATTTATGCTGCCTGAAGCAGTGATCAAATTCAAACAGGGATTCGGAAGACTGATACGCTCTAAAACGGATCGCGGATTTGTAATATTGCTGGATGACAGGGTTATCAGTAAACATTATGGGAGTACGTTTCTTTCTTCACTTCCCCTGGAAACACATAGACGCGGTAACGAAAAACAGGTTCTTAAACAAATAAAAACCTGGATTGAAAATGAAACCGCAGAGGGAGCGCTTTTCTAAACTTCCCAAAGATGGTACACTAGAGAAAATCAAAGGAGGAGGTTAAACTTTAGGTGAAACAATATCCAATATCCCGTGATGGATGGCCGTACCTGGTGATGCTATTAGTCCTGATGTTCATCAGTTATTTATTATGGCCATGGCTTGTAATCATCCCAGGCCTGCTTTTTCTTTTTGTTTTGTTTTTTTTCCGTAATCCTGAGCGTGCTGTTCCCGGTGATGAACTGGACCTGGTATCACCTGCAGATGGTGTGGTTATGGATGTTGAAAGAGTATATGAAGACAAGTTTCTTAAGGGAGAAAGTATTAGAATACGGATATTTCTGAACATATTCAATGTACATGTTAATCGTTCGCCTATGGCAGGTAAGGTGGTATTCCAGACTTATCGTGCAGGTAAAATGCTGCCGGCTTTCAAAAGCCATGCTTCCGAGCTCAATGAAAAAAATTATATTGGCATTGAAAATCAGTATCTGCGTATTCTGGTTACGCAAGTAACCGGTTTTATTGCCAGACGAATTGTCTGTTGGGCAGATGTGGGCACTGAGCTTGGGCGAGGGGAACGGTTCGGATTAATAAAATTCGGTTCGTGTACGGAATTATATTTGCCCTCAAATATCACAGTATCTGTGGCTCAAGGGGCTAAGGTTGTTGGAGGGCAAAGCATTCTGGGGAGAGTGAATGTTGAATGAGTACCAAGGCTATCAGTATTAATATAGTACCCCATTTATTTACCCTGGCTAATTTATTTTTCGGCTTTTTGTCATTAATTTTTACTTTGGATGGAAAATATGGTCTGGCAGCAGGTATGATTATCTTATCGGTATTCCTGGATAGTATGGATGGCAAGGTGGCTCGTAAGCTTGCTGTAAGTTCTGATTTCGGCAAACAGCTGGATTCTCTATGTGATGTTGTTTCTTTCGGAGTTGCTCCGGCAATTCTGGTCTATAAGGTTATTCTCCATACATACCCTTATTATTTTGGCTTTCTGATAGCTGCTGCCTATGTCTTATGTGGCGCAGTCCGGCTTGCCCGGTTTAATGTACTTAATATTTCAACTTATTTTATTGGTGTACCAATCACGTTTGCCGGAGGTTTTACGGCTTTACTGATGCTGTTTTATAAGGTGGTTCCCTGGGTACTTTATCCGGTTTTATTGGCAGCATTGGCAGTGTTAATGGTGGCACCTTTCCGTGTACCCAAATTGGGCAAATAACAAATAATATCCCTTAATCAGCTGCCTATCCGAATATAAAAAGGGCCAGAAATTTTCTTCCTGGCCCTTTTTATATTCGGAAAAGGTAACTTTTGACAAATGGAATAAAATGTTTACTTATTTTTTGCGATTTCGACATTAGTTTTACAATATAATAAGAACGCCGGCAAAAAGACCTGGACAGAACAGCATAATAGAAACCGGAAATTTAATCGAGGCAGGATGATGATTAATGGAAAGTAAAACTAGGATTGTTGTTGCGGATGATAACCGCGGTTTATGCCAACTGCTTCAGAGTTATCTGCAAAATCAAGAGGACTTTCAGATTGTAGGGATTGCCTATAACGGAATTGATGCCTGGAATCTTGTTCAATCGCAGGAACCGGATGTCTTAATAATTGATTTGGTCATGCCTGTTCTGGATGGCATGGGTGTTTTAGAAAAGATGGCTGAATATCCAGCAATTCCCCGACCAAAGGTGATTATGTTAACAGCATTTGGACAGGATTCTCTGACACATCAGGCTATCATGTTAGGGGTGGATTATTTTATTCTGAAACCATTTGATCTGGAAATATTAGAAAAACGAATCAGATCTTTAAAGCAAGAAATTATTGACATATCAAAGAGTCGTTCCGCGACTACTCCTGCAGTCAGTTTGCCTGAAAACAGATTTAATATCTCACTTGAAGCAACAGCGATGATGCACCAGATTGGAATTCCTGCTCATGTTAAAGGCTATCAGTATATCAGGGATGCCATTTTGATGGTAGTTGAAGATATCTCCCTTTTAGGGGCAGTTACCAGAGAACTCTATCCGGCAATTGCCCAAAAATACGATACAGTGCCCAGCAGGGTGGAACGCGGAATAAGGCATGTTATCGAACTAGCCTGGGAAAGAGGACATACGGAAACACTGAAACGCATCTTTGGTTATTCCATGAACATCGAGCGTCAAAAACCCACCAATCTGGAGTTTATCGCTCTTCTGGCTGATAAACTCAGGATAATGAACAAGGTAGTTTAAGCAAACGGAGACAGAGAACCTGGAAAAATAGAAATAACTTGAGGTTCAGGATACTTGCTTATAAATGTAAATTTGAATTTGTTGAACTTTGCAGATGTTTATGATTAAATGTTGTGTGATCAATGAATTCTTACTATGTTCTGAATCAACTGTATCCAGATACGAATACCTGGCAGTTGAGATGATTATTTGAGGTGAAAATATTGAGTGGCAAACTCATAGTAATTGAGGGCAGCGATGGCAGCGGGAAAGCTACCCAAACGCAAATGCTTTACGACAAGCTTGTTGCCCGCCGAGATCTGACTGTCAAAAAGATCGAGTTCCCGGACTATAAAAGTGAATCTTCAGTCTTAATCAAAATGTACCTGGAGGGAGAATTCGGAACAAATCCTAATCTGGTTAATCCCTTCGTTGTTTCTACATTTTATGCTGTAGACAGATTTATCTCTTATGAGAAAAAATGGAAAGATTTTTACCGGAAAGGAGGTATTGTCATAGCGGACAGATATACTACCTCCAATATGATTCACCAGGCAGCAAAAATAAGTGACAGACGGGAAAGAGATGATTACCTCAACTGGTTAGGGGATCTGGAGTTTAACAGGTTTAAATTGCCAATTCCAGACGGTATATTGTTTTTGAATATGCCGCCACAGTATAGTATCCAGCTTTTGCAGGACCGTCCCGGCAAGTTTGGAGAGAAAACCGGTGATATTCATGAAAGAAATCTGGATTATCTGGTTGCATCTTATAATAACTCTCTGGAAATTGCGAAAAAATATCAGTGGTTAAAGATCGATTGTATTGCCAATGATAAAATAAGAAGCATCGGGGAAATTCATCAGGAAATATGTACTGTGGTGGAAAAAATAATTAACAAAAAAAATTCTCCTTAGTTGCTGTTAGGGAGAATTTTACTTATTGACTCCTGCTCCGCTGTCATCCTTTCCTGTGGCCCGCCTGTTTTTCGTTGTTCAGGCGGGTTATTTTCTTGACAGATCTCAATATATTCGAAAATCGCTTGATGAGCCCGGGCTCTGGTAGCATAATGTTTCCATTTGAAGTAACTATCTTGCCATGCTGTCCGAAATTGTAACCCGGATCCTCTAACTTCTGGCGCTAAAAAGGAGAATTCCGAAGAACTCTCCCAGGTATGCAGCACTTGTCCAATCGCAATTAGAAACCTTTTTTGTTATCCCTGGATATTAGGTTGAATTAATACATAATTAATATCCCATTAATTTCATTCCCAATCCGGCTTTTCAAAAGAGAGTTGAGGAAGCATCACAAACAATAGGAGGATTATACGGCAATAAAAGACAGAGTTTAAAGTCAACTAGTTTTTCAGGTAAAATTTTCACATGAAAGGGCTTTTTCCCCTTCAGGAAAAAACAAAAAACACCGCAAACCCTTGCGGTGTTATATTTTAATGGTGCGCCCGGCAGGATTTGAACCTGCGACCTCCGGCCTCGGAAACCGATAAAATAGGATTGGTGAAAATCTGTGAGTGTCGGAAACCATTGATATATCTAAGTTTTTTAAGATTCTATATTGGTGCTAATAGGGAAACAACTGTCGCTATTTTTAAAAAGTGTCGCTTTTTGTGTCGCCAAGAATAGAAAGTTAAAGAGTCGCTCAGACCGACCCTTTTTGTTTTTCTTGCTTGGTATATAAACCTTCCATTCTACAGGCTGCTTCTGCATCTTTTTTTTGAAAACTATGGGCATATATCGCCAAGGTCGTATTGGAGTTTGAGTGTCCTAACCTTTTGGCAACAGTGACAACATCCTGGCCGGCTGCGATCAGATAACTGGCTGAGGTATGCCGCAAGCCGTGAAAGGGAAGCGCTGGCAGGTTATTTTCTTCAAGGAATTTATGAAACCATTTGCTCGGTGTGTGCGGGTGCATAGACGCGCCGTCCCAGGTTAGGAACAAACGGTTGCTGCCCTGCCATTTGCTCCCCAGCTTTATTCTGTCAAGTTTCTGGGAGTATTCTAATTCTTTGATTAATTCCATTACCCGAAATGGGAGGGTGACTATTCGTTTTGATGTCTCGTTCTTGGGGGGCTTTGTGATTAGCTCCTTGCCAGGAAGATACTGACTTGTCCGGCTGATAGTTATTGTATAGTTCGTGAAATCCACGTCAGGCCATTCCAGGCCGGTTATTTCGCCTAACCTAAGACCTCCAGCCAGGGCAATATGGATACAAGTCTTAAACTTTAATTCCGTACCTTCCAAGGCATTTATGAGGGCAGATATTTGCTCTTCATTATAGATAGGTAATTCTTTTTTCCTGGCGCGGGGTGCATCTACCCGGCTGCAAGGGTTTTCCCTGATGATTCCCTTTCTGAATGCTGTTTGTAGGATTGTATTAATTAGCCGGTGGTAATGTCTAATCGTCGTTTCCGAAAGAGTATAAGTGGTTGTTTTTTTCTCTGTGGTTCCGGTTTCTTTATTTTTTATCAGCCTTACTCGTTTCTGAGGTTTCCTGATTTCATTATAGAAATTTTCAAGCAGGACAGGATTGAGATTTTCCAGTTTGATATTTCCCAAAGATGGAATAATACGCCCTTCCAGAAGTTCATTATAGCGGTGGTATGTCTTGGGGGCCAGTTTCCTTTGAGAGTCCTTGCTCCACTCAGTTATATATTCAGCAAAGGTGTATTTTGATGGCTCAATATATTCCCCTTTTAAAATTTCAGTTTCAAGGATTTTGGCCCGTTTTCGTGCTGCTGGTTCAGATTTTGCTTCAATAGTTTGATAAATTCGCTTTCGATTGCCATGACCGTCAAAGCCTGCCGAAATCGTTATTTTATATTTATTGCCGCCTAAATGTTTAATACTTGCCATTTAAATATCCTCCTTTAACCACTTGATAAATTCAGCATCCGTTATGCTACCGTCTTTGCATTGTTTAAGCTTATCTTTTGCTTTACCAGACCAACTTTCAAATTGGGCAGCGGTCCATTTACCAATTCGTATCCGCTGGTAAAATTTTTTATATGCCGATCTGTAGGCCTTTGTAACAAAATCATTCTCTAACTTCTGTTCGTAATGCTGCCGAGCAGCTAAAGCAAAACAAGGTTGGGTTTTACCTTCCGGGATTCTATCACAGTATTTTACGGTTTTTCTTCTTCCGTCAATCAGAAAGTATTTTTTACAGTAATCACACTTCCTTATGTAAATATTGCGAGATACCATCTTGATCAGCTCGAGGTAATATATCGAGGCCATATCGTTGCTTTCAGCCATTTCAACCATAAAGTAATTATTATTTTCTAATTCAATTTTTTCTGATACAACTTGATACCTGATTTTCAGAGTTTTTAAGATAAATTCAATTCTCTGATGCGTAGCATATTTTTGATATAAGTAAAGTCTCTGCTTTGGGCTCAGTTCCTGTAGTTTAGTAATGCCAGGATTAATGCTTACACAATAATCAACTGCCTGCTTAAAAAGGTCTTGAGTAAGTTTATTATAATCATCAGTGGTACAATCAGAGTTTAAGAAATCCACTAGAATTGATCCCACGGTCTTAGAGTCGGCTTCCATAGTATGGAATGCCAGATCGAATTCAGCAAGTAATAATTCTTCCACATCTTTATTGTCTGGTATAATTAATTCTTTTTTATCATAAAATATAATCCTCATAAGCCCCCCTTGTTTTGACAACTGCTATCTCATCAATTAAGACATTTAGCCATAGTCAAAATACTATAGTCAAAATATATTGCATTACTATCCCTCTTAAACTATTATAATAGTAAATAAGACACTTAGTCAATAAGAAAAATATATTGACAAATAAATATCAGAAGCAAGGTGGTCTGTAAGGCCGGGACTTGAAAGAGAAAGGAGGGATAATATGGGATGCTCTATATCCCGTCGGAAACGGCAGCGAGAATTCCAGAAGATAAACCAGAGGCGATCTGCACCCAAT
>DDXI01000060.1 GCA_002347475.1 Peptococcaceae bacterium UBA2264 | reverse complement strand
TATTTTCAAGTGTTTTAATGACCTGAAAGGATGAATAAAATGCGTTTGAAGGAAAAAACACATCGAAAATTTGTTGATTATTTTGAAAAAATGTCCAGTTTATATAAAGGAAATGAGTTTGAATTAGCATATTCGGATATCCAGCGGGAGACTGGTGCGGCTAGTGTGACTTTAAAAAGGGCTATTCAATCTTTAGAAAAAGATGGCGTGATCAGGGTTCAGCCCGGGCGCAATTCCCGTTATGCCCGTTTTCAGTATTTAGCGGCAATTACTGCGACAAAAACCCCCGATGCTGCTGAGCAAGATAAGTTTGATAAAACAAGGGAATCAGAAATTGATGCATATAAATCATTTGCTTCTGAAATTAATGAATTAACCGCTCAGACAGAATATTTACGCAGAAGGGTTCGGATCCAGGAAATGTCGATTGCTGTGCTGCAGGAGCGTTTAGCTGAAATAGAAGAGAAACTGATCAGAAATAATAATTGACCATAAAATTTGTTTATAAAATGGAGAATTTATGTCTTTATGGTGATATAATTATAGTATAAGTAAGCCTGCCTTGTGCGTGTGGATTATTTTGGTTTTGATCCTATATATGATCCGGGAACTGAGCGATAGAATAAGTACTGCAGGCCCAAATCATGGGAAGTGAGAACATTTTATCTAGGTGCCCACCTGCGAGAGCAGGGTCAGAAACCAGAATCTTACGGCAAGGTGGGTGAAGGTAGGAGGTTATCCTACCTTCTTTAAGTTGGAGGTATCAGGTTGACACGCATTATTCTGACAAGACACGGAGAAACCCAATGGAATATTGAAAGACGTGTGCAAGGCAGACTGGATTCTCCTTTAACGGAAAAAGGTCTTGCCCAGGCCCGGAATTTAGCATTGCGTTTGCGCAGCGAGAAGATCGACTATTTATATTCAAGTGATTTGCCCAGAGCCGTAGCTACAGCGGAAGAGATACGCCGGGAACTCCAATTAGAGACAATTATTCCTGCACCCAGAATCAGGGAATTTTCCTTTGGGGATTGGGAAGGCAAGTTATGGGATGAATTACGCACGACTCATCAGGAAATTTTCAAGATATGGGATAACACTCCTCATCTGGTGCGGGTTCCCAATGGTGACAATATGCATACTTTTGCTGAAAGAGTCTGGGAATTCCTGCAGGAGCTTATTATAAAACATCAGGGTGAAACTATTTGTCTGGTAACACATGGTATGACATTAAAGCTGCTGGTAACTAAGGCTTTGGGATTTTCGATTGATGAATTGCTGAAAACTCCTTTGCAATTCAACACAGCTGTTAATATTCTGGAAGCCAAGGAAATGAAAATTAATCCTGTCTTGCTTGGTGACTGCAGTCATTTACATGAAACCTGGAAATTAGATTAAAATGTATTGGATAAAGAAACGAGACCAACAGATACTTGGTCTCGTTTTTTAATGTTTTGACATAGCAAGCAGGCTATTAGGTACCGGTGTTCCAATCCTGGTTAAAGAGATCAACCAGTTTTTTGGTAGCTTCTGCGGAGGGTACTGTCAGGGATAATTCGTGGTTGATCACGAAAGAATAATAAGTCCAGGAAGAACTACTAAAAATAAAGGTTTTATTATCAAAAAGACCTATATTAAGCCTCTGCGGTACATCTGTTGGATAGTAACGAATCTGGATACCATGATTCATCAGTTTTTCTATTGTAAGGGGATTTTCTTTAGCTTCGGTTGGATCCAGTAATAAACGCACGTCCCGGCCCTTAGCGGCAGCATCTATTAAAGCCTGTACGGTATCTGTTTCACTGACTAAAGAGGTTTCAATCCAGATAGTACTGGTACTGTCATTTATCTGCTTAATAATTTGTTGCTTGATATTGGCATTGGTCGCTAAAGTAATGTTGTCTTCCGGAAGAAGGGAACTTTTGGGGACATCGACAGAGAGGGTTGTTGTAAATTCCCAGTCCTTGGAAAAGACTATTGCCGCCTTCCAAGCTGCTCTCTCGTTTAATTTAATAGCTGCTGTATGGGCCTTGATATCTGTTTCAGTCCAGGAAGAGCCATAAACCACAGCTTGTTCCTGATCAACTACCAGGAGCTTGACCCGTTGATATTGACCTTTGCGGGCAGGATAATACTGCACTGAAATATTCTGGGCTTTAAGTTCTTCGAGAGTTGCCTGATTGACCTGTTGGTATTGATCCAATAGAATTTTTATTTCCAATCCTTCCCGGGCTTTTTGAATTAGCAGTTGAATCAAACGGGCATCATTAAATTCTGCTTGCTCGATATAAATACTTTTCCTGGCAGAATTTATTAAATCAGTAGTCAAATTATAAATAGAATTGCCGTCAATGTATACAGCTTCCGGCGGCAAATTAGAAACAGGGTCTTCCTTGTCAAATGATCCAAAATTTGGAGTACAGCCTCCCAAGAGTAAGAGAACTATGAGAAATAAGAATAATAAATGCTTTTGCATGACATTTCTCCAATACCGTAATCAACAGTTTATTATATCACATAATAATAACGGTAATATTAAGATTGTTTTGTTATTTTCTGTAGAGTTTCTGAAGAGTCTCTGCTGCTTCAGGCAAATAGCATTGAGGTTGCTTTATGTGGCCGGATTAATCATGTTATACTGAATTATCAAGTTGATGGGAGTAAATCAATAATGTTAAAAGCATATTTAAAACAAAATCGTAAAAAACGGCTGGAACAAGGTCATCCTTGGGTATACCGGACTGAAATAGAGCAACTGGTTGGAGATAATGATGAAGACGATTTGATCCAGGTTTTAAATCATGAGGGTCACTTTTTAGCTCAGGGTTTCTATAATCCCTATTCCAAAATTGCAATACGTATTATCAGTTATAACGAGACTGCTTTAATTGACGCCGAATGGTTCCTTGATAAGCTCAGGAAGGCCTGGGAGAGACGCATGTGGTTGCTGCCGGAGGTCAGTTCTTATCGTGTTGTTTATGGGGAAGCTGATTTTTTACCCGGTTTAATTGTGGACAAATATGAAGATGTTCTAGTGGTGCAGATTCTTACGTCCGGTATGGAGAGACGGCGGGAGTGGATTTTTCAGGTCCTTAATGAATTATTCCAGCCGAGGGGAATTTATGAACGAAGTGATGTTTCAGTCCGGTTGCTGGAAGGTCTTGATTTAAGAGCAGGTTGTATCGGTCAAGAATTTGATACGCTGATTAAAGTACGGGAAAATAATCTGGATATTCTGGTTGATGTTGCAGGAGGTCAAAAAACAGGTTATTTCATCGATCAACGTGAGAACAGAGCAGCGTTAGAACCTTTAATGCGCGGTTGGGGAAAATATCGAGGGATCAGGATTAATTCCGAAGGCTTACCTGTTGACAGAAATAAACAGGTTGTAAAGAATCCTTTCTGGGATGGAGCTGAGGTGCTGGACTGTTTTTCTCATACCGGATCATTTATGCTTCATGCTTGTAAATATGGTGCCAAAAAAGTTACAGCAGTGGATATTTCCGAAAAAGCCCTGGATACTGCCCGCCAGAATTCTTTGCTCAATGGCTTTTTGCACCGAACGGAATTTATAGCAGCTAATGTTTTCGATAGCTTACGGAAGATGGTGAAAGAGGGGAAAGTGTGGGATATAGTAATTCTGGATCCTCCCGCTTTTGCCAAAAATCGTAAATCTTTATCCGGTGCCTTGCGAGGATATAAGGAGATCAACCTGCAGGCTTTAAGATTACTGCGGTCAGGAGGTATTCTGGTTACTTCTTCGTGTTCCTATCATCTCAAAACAACTGACTTTCTTGATATTATCCAGGAAGCAGCGGTAGATGCCAGGAAAATATTGCGCTTGGTAGAATTTCGCAGGGCAGGCAAAGATCATCCGGTCTTGTTAGGAAGTGAAGAAACAGACTATTTGAAATTTGCCATATTTGAAGTCTTCGATCGGAAGTAAAGCTGGCAATAAAATTGAAAATGAATTATATGATTGCAGCTGCCGGAGGTTAAGGGGGAAACAACCATGATTCATGAAATAAGCTTGCAGAGTAAGAAAAGGGAAGAAATGATCGATATAACTGCTCTGGTTGAAAAACTGCTGATCCAGGAAAATGCCCAAGAGGGGCTCCTGGTGGTCTATAACACTCATACAACAGCAGGGATAACGATCAATGAAAATGCTGATCCTGATGTTCAAAGGGATATTTTGCAGAGGCTCGGGGAAATATTCCCTTGGGATAAGGCTGGAGACCGTCACTTTGAAGGTAATTCTGCTGCTCACTTAAAGGCAAGTACATTGGGGGCATCTCAAACTGTTCTAATTCAGAACGGAAAAATGCTCCTGGGGTGCTGGCAGGGTATTTATTTTTGCGAATTTGATGGTCCCCGGACCAGGACCTGTTACGTGAAAATCCTTAAATGAACGGGAAAAATCAGAACCTGACATTTTGGTCAGATCTTATATAATGTTTAATCCCAAACCCTGGGCGAAAGCTAAAGCTTCCAGGTATTCCTGTTTGGCTAAATTATGGGATAACTCCGGATATCTGAATGCTTGATGAGCAGGGAAATATTGGTCCATCAAATTAACTGCGCAATCCGTTGCCAATTCCTCTTTGATAAATTTTAAAACTTCTTTGGTATCTTCCAGTCCTCCCGGCAACATTAAATGTCTGATGATTAAACCCCGGTAGGCAATGCCATCTTTGTTTACCTTTAATCCTCCTACCTGACGGTTCATTTCCTTTAAAGCCAACTTTGCCTTTTCCGGATAATCCTCAACACCGGAGTAAAGGCTTCCTCTCTCAGCTGAGATATACTTAAAGTCGGGCAGGTAGATGTCGACAATACCATCTAACAGGGATAAGGTTTCCAGGCTTTCGTAACCGCCGCAATTATAAACCAGCGGGAGGTTTAATCCTTTTTGAGCTGCCATCAAAACAGCAGCCAGGATATTCGGTACAAAGTGGGTTGGAGTCACCAGGTTGATATTGTGACAGTGATATTGATTCTGGAGCAAAAGCATAATTTCTGCCAGTGCCACGTTAGTAATTATCTGCCCTTCGCCGCCAAAACTAAGCTCCCAGTTCTGGCAGAAAACACAACGTATATTGCAATAAGCAAAGAAGATTGTGCCTGATCCCTTGTGTCCAACCAAAGGATATTCCTCTCCGAAGTGCGGGCCATAACTGTTCACCACAGCCTTATCAGCAGCCCCGCAAAACCCCAATTTGTGTTGTCTGTTAATGCCACATCGGTGAGGACAAAGTTTACACTCTGTAAGATGTTTCTGGGCTTCGGATACTCTTTGTTCCAATTGTTGTTCTTTGAGAAGTCCAATATATCCTGGCTCCATTTTTTTTCACCGCTTCCGCCCGAAAGTAAATCTGGTATAAGGATCAAAATTATTATGTCCACATTTTATCAGTTAGTTTAGCTATTTCTGCTTTTCTTCTTTGAGTTTCGGCTTGATCGATCTGATACATATTGTTAACTAAAACTACTGCATCACCTTCTTTTGCTTCCGGAGATACTTGCTTCCTGGGAATATCGATCATTTTTTTATCAAATTCAACTACAGCATAATCACCTTCAAAACGGTCAATAATTCCTTTCATTATCATATTTCTCTTCCTCCCCCGGTTTGTTGATGCTTCGAAAAGAGTGGCCTTTACCTGCGTTTGCCGCTGAAACAGAAATTTAAGGTTGTGTCTTGCTGGGTACAGTATAAATGTTAATATTTTTACCATCAGATTCGGCTATAATTGTTCCTGACCGATCTGTACGATATACTTTGGTTCCGTATTGGCATAACTTGTCCAAAGTTTCTTGGCTCGGATGTCCATAGGAGTTCTCTTTGCCGACAGAAATTACGGCATATTTTGGCTGGACCTTGGCTAAAAAAACTGTTGAGCAGGAGGTATGGCTCCCATGATGGCCTACTTTTAATACATCTGCTTTTAAATCATATCCGGCTCTAACCATTTCCAGTTCAGATAATTCTTGGGCATCGCCTGCAAAGAGAAAAGAATTTTGACCATAGGTTATTTTTACAACTGCACTGTAGTTGTTTATGTCTTCGTAATCATTGGAATCAGGAGCCAGGAGCTGAGCAGAGACTTCAGAGCCAAGAGCGAGATATAGTCCGCTTTGGGCCTTGGTGATTTTTTGTCCTTTGCCAGCGATAACTTCTATAACATCCCTGTAAGTGTTAGTTGTTGAATTTATAGGGGGCAGGATAATTTGCCCTATGGCGAAAGTTTTAATAACTGTATCCAATGCTCCAATATGATCTTCGTGCGGATGAGTGCCTATCAAAATATCCAGTTTGTTAATGCCCTGTTCTTTCAAAAAGGCGACAATTTTATCAGAATCATCATTATTACCTGCGTCTATCAGGACGTTTTTGCCATTGGGAGTTTGAATAAGGGTGGAGTCAGCCTGGCCCATATCAATGAAAGATATTTTCAGTTTTTGACCGGATGTTATGGTGGTTGATTCTGTTAGCATGCCTGCTGCTGGAGCTGCTTGGCTGCTTGTTGCAGGTGATAGCGGTTGTGAAGATGCAGGAGCGCCTGGAGCCAAGTTGCATCCAACTAATGTAAGAACCAGTAGAAAGATGATTGTAAAAGAACAATATTTTTTGAGTTTGTGCATTATCAAAATCTCATTTCATTAAAACTGTCTAAGAATCAGGGTAAGACTGCCCGTTATATTCAAAAAAAATGTCGGCTGAGTGGCGCGTTAGTTAGCAGGGGAGGGATATTATTGAAAGTACCAAAACATGTTGTAGCTGTGACCGGATTTATCAGTAATTCAGCAGGGAAAGTATTGCTGAAACTGGATCCTCTCAGGGGCTGGGAGTTACCGGGCGGCAAAGTGGAGTTGGGTGAAGATCTGATAGAGGCCCTGATTAGAGAAGTAGAAGAGGAAACGGGGATAATTATCTCGGTCAGTCATTTGATAGGGGTGTATTCCAATCTTTCTACCCATAGTATTATTTTTAATTTTGTCTGTAAATTTGAGTCTGGAAGCCCGAGAATTTGCTCGGAGAGCCTGGAGGTTGATTGGTTTTCCAGAGATGAGGCCCTGGACCTGATAACCCATCCCACAATAAGAAAACGGGTCAGTGATACCTTGTGTTTTTCGGACAAAGTTGTTTATCGCTCTTATTATACAACTATTCTGGACGGCTCTGTACATTATAAATTCCGCAGAAACTTCACATTGTAGGAATCGCAGGAAAAATATGATGTTGTTCAAGATGAAAAAGGCAAGGAAATAAATTGAAATTGGTTTCTTAATGTAGTATTATAAAATCGAAATAGTATAAATATTACAATAGCTGGAAGGAGGCGATATATACACACTTAAGAATTTTTCAATAATAAAAATATGAGAAATTGCGGAGGTGTTTATGAATGTTTAATTTAGTACCATTTGCGAGAAGAGGCTCTGGAATTCAAAGAAGACGTGAATTATCAGACATTGAAAGTATGTTCGAAAACTTTTTAAATGACAGGTTCTTTCCTACTTTGTATGAAAGCAGCGATCAAATTAAAGTAGACATTAAAGAAAAAGAAAAGGAATATGTCGTTGAAGCTGAAATCCCTGGTTTTAAAAAAGAGGACGTTACTATAGAACTTGATGAGGATAGACTGACGATAGCTGCTCAAAAAAGTGAGCAGAGGGACGAAGAAAAAGAAAATTATATCCGAAAAGAGAGAAGTTATTCTTCCATGTCCAGATCATTTTCGATTTCCAATGTATCCAGTGAAAATATTAAAGCCAAATTTGAGAACGGTATTTTAACAATAATACTGCCCAAAAAAGAGCAAACAAGCATTAGCAGTAAGAAGATTCAAATCGAATAGATTTATTTTATATTAAAGAGCACCGTTATGGTGCTCTTTAATATTTTCCTTGATTCAGATATTTGTAGTATATATTTTTGAGTTATACTAAGTGAGAAAATTCCGGACCAAATAATCCCTTTTCCAGAATAAATTCCATCAGCAATTTGGCAGTTTTGCCGGTTAGTTTCAGACAATGGCGCAAGTGCTCGGGTGAGTCAAACTCATGAGGATTTAATAGCCGACAGCAAGTTGCACCGAATTCGTTTACAAAGCGATCATGGAACTCACGGGCTAGATCATATATGGGTTCTCTGGCTTGCCTGCTGTCTGTGCGACCTTTTAGAAGGCCCAGGACCATGACTGATCCTGTCAATGTTCCGCACATGCAGCCGGCATGCCCTAATCCTCCTCCGAAGCCGGAAGCCATTTTAACACATTCCTGGTTCAAAGGATTATTCAGAATCTCGTTAAAAGCATGAAGAATCGATTCGGCACAATTATAGCCGCTTTTAAATTTATCCCCTGCCAGCGAACGGGCTTTCAAAGCTAAATCATTCATTTACTTATCGCCTCCCTCGATTACTTTTGAATTTTTCGTGAAATAATTAATCCTTACAATCTTAGGCCAATCTTACTGTCTGTTATTTTCTGTATAAATCACAAAAATCCTGCTTTCATATTAAACTTAAACTGGGATATTGAGACTGAGGCATCCGTTCCAATGGGAAAAGACAAAAATCTGATCTTTGGAAATTCTTAACTACTTGTGTTATTATGGCAAATGAACAAGCAATAATGAGGAGGAAAAGAGATGAGAAAAACCCTGGCACTGGCTGTAATTACTTTATTGCTCTTTTTATTATTAACAGGCTGTTCGTCGCAAAAAAGTACTGAAAAGGTAACAGTAAATCTCGCAGGGCTTCAGGGACCAACATCGATTGGTATGATCAAGATGATCGAAGATACTCCTTCCCTGGGGCAAAATGTTGAGAGTAGTTATCAGATTGCCCAGAGTCCGGATATCATGGTCGCAAAACTTCTGGCCAAGGAAGTAGATTTTGCCCTGATACCTGTTAATCTGGCTGCCAAGGTTTACAATAAAGGTGTCGATTACAGACTTGCTGCCATGAGTACCTGGGGAGTTCTTTATGTGGTCAGCAGCGAAACAGGAATCAGGGAGTGGGAAGACCTGAAAGGAAAGACCGTGTCTTCCATAGGCAAAGGAACGTCACCTGATTTTATTTTCAAATATCTACTGCAAAAAAATGGTTTGGATCCGGAAAAGGACATCAAAATGGATTATTCGCTGGGGCAAATTGAGCTTGCCGAAGCAGTCATAGCGGAAAAAGTCAAACTGGCTTTGCTTCCGGAACCGTTTGTTACCATGACTATGCTAAACAACAGCAGAGTTGCTGTTGTCCTAAATATTCAGGATGAATGGAACAGGATAACTGACGGTAAAGTTCCTTTTGCCCAGTCCGGCTTGGTGGTAAATGGCGAGTTCGCCCGGAAGCATCCGGAAATAGTAGCGAAAGTATTGGAAGAATATAAGAAATCAATTGACTGGGTAAATGCAAATCCTGGGGATGCCGGTATCCTGGTCGAAAAACATAAGATTGGCATAAAGGCTAATGTTGCCGAATTAGCTATACCGCGCTGTAATCAGAGATATGAAGATGCCCAATCCTCCAAAGAAGCGGTTGAAACATATTTAAAGGTTATTTATGATTTTTCACCTAATGATATTGGAGGCCAATTGCCTGATGAAAAATTTTACTACAAAAAATAGCCCGGGGCCTGTGAAGAATGGCATTGTTATGGCATTATCTTTAACAATAATAATCTTGATTTGGAAGTTAATCGCTATGGGCGTAAACAGTGAAATCATCTTGCCTTCTCCCGAAGCGGTATTCCGGGATTTGTTGAAAATAGGCCGGTCCCCGGAGTTTCTGCCTGCAGTAGGGGCTACAGTTGCGAGGGCTGTATTTGCCTTCCTGCTTGCTGCTTTTCTGGGTGTAGTTACAGGCATAATAACCGGATTCAGCAAGCTTGCCGATTTGTTAGTGCGGCCAGTCCTGGTGATTATTATGTCCACACCAATTATTTCTCTGATCCTTTTGGCTTTGATCTGGTTCAAATCAGGCAATGTTCCTGTCTTTGCTACGTTTTTAATGACTTTTCCCATAATCACGGTCAATGTCAATGAAGGGGTCAAGAATATTGACAAGGGACTGCTGGAAATGGCCAAAGTATATAAGGTTAAGAAATGGAGTATCTTATCGGAAATATATTTTCCTTCCATAGCTTCTTATTTAACAGCAGCTGTTTCCACTGCTGTAGGATTGGGCTGGAAAGTGGTGGTGACGGCAGAAGTATTAAGTCAGCCCCAATTTGCTATAGGAACCAATCTGCAAAATTCCAAGATTTATCTGGAAACCGCTAGTGTTCTGGCCTGGACTCTCATTGCTGTCAGTTTAAGTTTTATTTTTGAATTGTTTATCAGAACTTTGGAAAAAAGGCTGATCAGATGGAGATAATGTGATGGCATTAGTGATTGAAAATTTAGGTAAGAGTTATGATGAACTGGTAATTTTTAAAGATTTTGATCTGGAAATAACAGAGGGCAGAATTACCTGTCTTCTGGGTCCTTCGGGCTGTGGCAAAACCACCTTGCTGAATATTATCGGAGGACTGCTGAAGGCTGATTCCGGCAGATTTCTGGGATTTGAAAACAAGGTTTTATCATATGTCTTTCAGGAACCCAGACTGATGAACTGGAAAACTGTCCGGGAAAATGTTGAATTTGTCTTGAAAGGCAGATATCCTGGCCCAGAGCGGCGAGAAATTGTTGACCGGTACCTGGAAAAAGTAGAATTAACAGATTTTAAAGATTTTTACCCCAAAAACCTTAGTGGGGGTATGAAACACAGGACAGCGCTTGCCAGAGCATTTGTCTATCAGTCCGATATTCTGATCATGGATGAGCCTTTCAAAGGACAGGATTTAAAAATAAAATTGTCTTTGATCGATTCCTTGCTGAAACTACGGGAGAAAGATCAACGGACGATTATTTTTGTGACCCATGATATAGAGGAAGCGGTTTTTTTAGGAGATGAAATTATTGTAATGAGCAGCACTCCGGCAAAAATCCTGAAAAAGTTTAGCAATGACATGCGTAGAAATGAGAGAGAACTTATTGATATCAGAAATTATCACATTGTGAAGGAAATATACATGATGATAACCGATAGGAAGACAGAATAATCCGGAAAACAGGAAATCATTTTATGTCAGGAGGACGCCTGTCTTTATGGATAAAGGGGAGTTGGGAGAAACAGTGCTGCTAATCGGAGTTGACACCGGTGGAACATTTACAGATTTTATCTGCAAAAAAGGCGAAAAATGGAAAGTTCTGAAGATGCTTTCCACACCCGATGATCCGGCTGAGGCAGTAATCAAGGGGGTTGCTTTGCTGGCAGGTAATAAAAACGGACGGGTAATTCATGGTTCTACTGTTGCCACCAATGCTTTGCTGGAAGCGAAATGGGCCCAAACCGCCTTTATCAGCAACCATGGTTTTAAGGATATTATGGAGATTGGCCGTCAAAATCGCCGCCGGCTTTATGAATTAAATTATGTGAAGGATCTGCCGATAGTGGCGCCTGAAGCCACTTACGGGATTGAGGGCCGTATCAGCGCTGATGGTCTGGAACTGGAGAGCTTCGATGAGATCAAAGCCAGAGATACAGCCAGGCTGATCAGCCGTTCCGGAGCCCAATCAGTGGCAGTCTGTTTGCTTTTTTCTTTTCTCAATCCAGCGCACGAGCTGCTAATGGGACAGATACTGGAACAGGAAGGTCTGGAAGTATCCCTGTCCCATCAAATATTGGCTGAGTTCCGCGAATTTGAACGAGCCTCGACTACAATTATCAATGCCGGTGTTATGCCGGTTATGAAAACCTACCTGCAGCGCATTATTGCTGAGTTGCCTGGTCAAAATTTGGCAGTTATGCAGTCCAATGGGGGCCAGATCAGTGTGGCAACTGCTGTTCGGGAACCGGTAAGAACAATTCTCTCCGGACCTGCCGGTGGTGTGGCCGGAGCGGCTGCCGTGGCTGGAAAAGCTGGATTTAAGCATCTGATTACCTTTGATATGGGAGGTACATCTACTGATGTGGCTCTGCTTAATGGACAGCTGCCCCTGAGCACCGAAACAGTGATAGGAGGCTTTCCGGTTAAAGTACCTATGCTCGATATTCATACGGTGGGAGCAGGGGGCGGCTCTATTGTCAGGATCGACAGCGGCGGAGCCTTACAGGTTGGGCCGGAAAGCGCCGGGGCTGTGCCCGGACCGGTATGCTATGGCAAGGGTGAAGAAATAACTGTAACAGATGCCAATCTCTTTTTGGGGCGTCTGCTGCCGGAGTATTTTTTGGGTGGAGAAATGAAACTGGACAGGAAACGACTCGATAAACGCATGAAAACTATGGCAACTGATCTGGGTCTTAGTCCGCTGGAATTGGCTGAGGGTATCTGTACGATTGCCAACACAATTATGGCCAGAGCTATCAGAGTCATTTCGGTAGAGCGGGGCTATGATCCGCGGGATTTCATCCTGTTTGCCTATGGGGGAGCAGGAGCCATGCATGCCGTTTCCCTGGCTGAATTAATCGGGATCCCCCGGGTTATGGTCCCTAAAAATCCGGGTATTTTATCTGCTCTGGGCATGTTGATGACAGATGTCATTAAGGACTATTCCCTGACAGTGATGCTGAAAGATGCCGCTGATCTGCCTGTATTGCAAAAACATTACCATGATCTGGAGGTGAAGGCCAGAACTGACCTTCAGGCAGAAGGCTTTAGTGAAGACAAGATTAGCCTGGAGTCTTACCTGGATATGAGGTACCAGGGCCAATCACACGAAATCATGCTTGTCTTTACAGAGGATTATTTGCATGATTTCCATCGTTATCATGAGGAACGTTATGGCTATGCCAGTCCGGAGCAGAAAACAGAAATTGTTAACATCCGTCTGCGGGCCAGAGGAATTAGCGCTGATATTTCCTTGCCTGTCAGTGCTTATGCCGGTACCAGTGTCGCCGAGGCGGCTTTGTTGGGGGAAAGACAGATTATTTTTGAGCAACAGTCCT
>DDXI01000061.1 GCA_002347475.1 Peptococcaceae bacterium UBA2264 | reverse complement strand
AGGTCATTAAAACACTTGAAAATATCTTAATTATATTTTAATCAATAATCGGAAAAAAATCCAGTATTATAACAGAAAAAACAATATTTAATGACATCAGTATTATCTGTTTTTTTATATTGTCAAGGAACTATGAATTTAAAGTGAAGTAAAAATACAAAAAGTATTTGATAACTTTTATTTCAAAAATACAAACAGTTATTAATCAATGTGCAATTTAGCGATTATCTCATCCGCCAGGTTAAAGACATGTTCTGCAGCAGGAAATGCTTTCTCTTTTACTTCCTGATTATATTTTTGTATAGCCTGAAGAGCCTGTTCTCCAAGTTGCGCGTACTGTCTGACAAACTTGGGTATAAAACGATCAAACAAGCCTAAGATGTCATGGTAAACAAGCACCTGGCCATCACACTCAGCACCTGCCCCTATGCCGATGGTCGGAATAGACAATATACTGCTGATACGTGCACTAACCTGACTTGGTATAAGCTCAAGCACCAGCATAAATATGCCTGCTTCCTGTAAAGCCTGAGCATCTTTACCCAGTTTACGGGCACTTTCCAAATCTTTGCCCTGGACTTTATAGCCGCCAAGTTGGGTAGCGGTTTGCGGGGTCAAGCCAATATGACCAACAACAGGTATGCCTGCCTTGCTTAAAGCCTTGACAATTTCCGTAAAATCCTCTCCGCCTTCCAATTTAACGGCATCTGCACCGCCTTCCTGGATCAACCTGCCGGCATTATGCAAAGCCAATTCCAAAGTAGAATAACTCATAAAAGGCATATCGACCACAATAAAAGTCTGTGGGGCGCCGCGTCTGACTGCTTTAGCATGATGAAGCATTTCATCCATCGTTACCGGAACTGTTGATTCATAACCCAACACAACCATTCCCAGTGAATCCCCAACAAGGATAACATCGATACCGGCTCCCTCTGCCAAGCGCGCTGAAGGATAATCATAGGCAGTTAACATAGTTATTTTCTCACCGGTTTCTTTAGCCTTAATAAAATCCGGAATAGTTTTTTTCACAGATCCCATCTCCTTGCCTGATTACACATTTGATTCTATATCCTAAAAATTATAACATGAAACTGTTTGTCCTGTCTAAAACAGCCTGCCGTCAGAAGCTCATTCTGGCGGCTTACTGCTGACCCGAGTTCTCCAGACTCTCCAAATAGTCAAGAGCGCAGCCAGAATCACAGCAGCCATACTGGTCCATTGCGCAGCTGTCCATTGGAACATATAACGAGGGCTGTCCCCCCGCAAATTTTCCAGGAAAAATCTGCCTAGATTATAGAAGATGGCATAAAGCAGAAAAATAACACCAGATGGCCATTTTCGCAATTTCAGTATTACCAATACAGCAAAGATAATTACATCAAATTGTCCTTCCCAGACTTCTGCTGGCCACAATGGTTGATCCTGAAAAGTTGCCCGGGCAATAGTACCCACAGGAAAGATAATCCCGAAGTCACCTCCGGTAGGACCGCCAAAGGCATCGCCATTCATAAGATTGGCAGCCCGTCCTATGGCCTGGGCTAATATTAGCCCCGGAGCAGCCAAATCTGCCAATTCCCAAAACGGTAATTTTTTCTTCAAGACGTATATGCATCCTGCTAGCAGAGCTCCAGCCACACCGCCTTGAATTGACAGTCCTCCGTGCCATATGGCCAATATTTCCGAGGGATACTGACGGTAGTAGGGCCAGTCAAAAAAGAATACCTGCCAAAACCTTGCCCCTAACAATCCGCCTATCAATAAAATTGGAGCTAAATCCAGCATGGGTTCCAATAGTTCCTCACGGCCCTCGGCCTTAATAAAATACAAAGTAACCCCTGTCCCCAGGATAAAAGCCAAAGCGAATATTACTCCATAAGCACGTATTGGAAAATCCCCAATAAAAAACAAGTACTGATGCATTATTCCTCCAACTTAATACAGGTTTCGTCAGCTTGTGCCTGCCTTCTCTCTACGCTTATGCCAAAACATAGAAAGTTTTCGCGTATTCCTCGATCTCTCGCCTTCTTGTTTCAAA
Organism: Peptococcaceae bacterium UBA2264; assembly: GCA_002347475.1. Lineage (GTDB taxonomy): Bacteria > Bacillota > Desulfitobacteriia > Desulfitobacteriales > Desulfitobacteriaceae > UBA2264. Next base: position 1,856 of record DDXI01000061.1, on the reverse strand, counting down.
ACCAGCTCTGCCCATCAAAGCAAAGGTCCCGATTTTTCCTTCTTCAACACCGGGCTGATCAAAAGCATTGATGTCAAGAAGTTCGCCCATATAAGCAGTCTCCCACATCAATAATAAGAGGAGTTGGCCCAGTGTATAGGCATTTAGCTCTGGCATAATTATTTTGCGATGCAGACGTCCTGCCAGAGTAAGGGCATATTCTGTGGCCTTTTGCTCAGCATGCAGCAGTTCTGCCAGACTATGCCCACCCAAAAATTGTACATCATCAGGCAGGGATTCATCAGAAGGTATCTTGTAATCACCAGCAAATCTTTCCACGGTTAAAAAAGTGAATGCTTTGTCCCGGGGACCCTCTACATAAAGTTGAACCTGGGAATGTTGATCAGTCACACCTAAAGCTTTAACCGGGGTCTGACCAGTCAGGACTTCCTGGCCCTGCCGGTTAAAACGTTTTCCCAAACTTTCGGCCCATAATTGGGCATACCAGTCAGACAGTGTTTTCAATGAATCGGCATATGGCATAAAAACCGATATGTTTTTTCCTTCCTGCCAGGCAAGATAGCTTAAGGCAGCGCTTAGTTGTGCCGGATTATTTGTAAGTAATTCACTTTCCCGAATTCTCTCGTCCATAAGGAGAGCGCCCTCCAGTAAACTGCAGATATCGATGCCACAGACAGCAGCAGGCAGCAATCCCACCGGGGTCAGTTCTGAAAAACGGCCGCCTATTCCCGCAGGGATGACCCAGCTGCGATAGCCCTCAGACCGAACCAAGGGAACTAGATTACCTTTTTCTTTATCTGTTGTGACCACGATATGTTTATGATAATCTGCTCCGCAGATCTGACGCAAAATATCCCGAATAATCATGAATTGAGCCATGGTCTCCGAGGTAGCGCCGGACTTGGTAATGACATTAAACATTGTTTTCTGAGGATCTATTACCTTCAGTAAATCTGTAAAACGGTCAGGATCAATGTTATCCAGAACATAAAAACGAGGACGCTTTGGATTTTGGCTCAAAGACATTTCATTGTAATAGTAAGGATTCAAGGCCTGCTGCACAGCTAAAGGCCCCAGGGCTGAACCGCCGATGCCCAGAATAACAAAATAATCAAAATCACGAGACACCTCATCGGCATATTCAAGCAAAGCCGGCAATAAAAGTTTCATATCAATTAATAATTTGGAAAAATCCAGCCCGCCTTTTTCCCTCTGAGATTGCAAGGAGTTATGAGCAAGAGTTAACGTTGGCTGCATAGTCACTAATTTTTCCATCGTCCAGCCCCGAGGGTTATAACTATTTTGCATCATTCCGGTATAATCCAGACGCAGACGACCAATGTTTGCTTGATTAGCTTTCATAATTGCTCCCTCCCCTGATGAACTAATAATGCTAATAATTTTAGCCCTCCTAAACGCAGATGCAACCGACCTTATAAAGATATCCTATGTCAGTCATCAAATCCATTATATACTAAAAACTTCGATAATCGCTTCAAGTTTTTGTTTGAGAGTGTCATCCTGTGCTATTTTTTTGTCCATTCGCCGGCAGGCATACATAATGGCACCATGCCCCCGGGAAAATACACGTCCAATTTCCGGGTAAGAATTGCGGCAAAGAAAGCGAACGGCATAAATAGCCAATTGCCTGGCTTCAACAATTTTTGGGGTTCGTTTAAAACCAAGCAGATCTTCTTCACTAATTTCCATTACGTCAGCTGTTACCCTGATGACATTTACCGGTTCTGACTTGCGGCAGTTAATATTCTCTATTTTATTCCAATACAGTTGCAGATTCTCAAGGGAAAGTATCCCCGGTTCCTTGGCTGAAAATTCAGCCAACTTATCGAGAAAAT
>DDXI01000027.1 GCA_002347475.1 Peptococcaceae bacterium UBA2264 | reverse complement strand
CGGCTCTGATCTTTTTCTGATGCCTTCCCTCTATGAACCCTGCGGCATATCCCAAATGATTGCCATGCGCTATGGGACCATCCCGCTAGTCAGGGAAACCGGTGGCTTAAAAGACACCGTGCAGCCTTTTAATGAGGCCAACGGCCGGGGCAACGGCTTCAGCTTCGCTGCCTACAATGCCCATGAATTCTTGTTTGCAGTACAGCGGGCTGTAAAACTTTTCAGCGAAAAAAAGGCTGCCTGGGAAAAAATCCAGGAAAATGCCAGACGATGCGACTTCAGCTGGAAGCGGCCAGCTCAGACCTATATGCAGTTATACGAGTCCCTGCTTTAAAACATTTCGTGTTTCGAACCTCGGGCATCGAACCTCACTTTACAACTTGAACGACGCATTTTTCTACTCTGAAAAATTACCAGCTTGGAAGATGCACTTGCAAGTTCACCATCGCAGCAGAGCCATTCACTCATTGAGCATTGCACCCCATGCTTCGAACTTCGAATCTCGTGCCTCGAACCTCGAATTTGCAGGAGGTAAGAATGGATTTATATGCTTATCACGATTCCCATAATCTGTTTTACCGCAAACCATTTGGAGCGGTTGAATGTGGCCGGAAGATTGGTTTCCGGCTGAAGATATCTGCAGGAATCCCCATTGAAGCCTGTTATTTGCGCCTCTGGAAAAAGGGACGGGAAAGAATTATTCCCATGAGTTTAATTCCCGGTGAGTTCCAAACTATGAACCTCGAACTTCGCGCTTCGAAACCAGAAGTTATCCCCCCAAACCCTGCGATGACCGCAATAGTTCAGGTCTTCGAACCTCAAACAGCGCCCCCTGAATACTGCCTTTTTGGGGTGGAGTATGAGGTTCCTGCTACACCCGGGCTGGTTTGGTATTATTTTGTTATTAAGACCGGTTCCAGGACATTTTATTATGGTAATAACGGGGAAAGACTCGGCGGCGAGGGGCAGCTGAGGCAAGAGGACCACCCTCCCTCCTACCAGATTACAGTTTACCAGCCGGCTGAGGTTCCTGCTTGGTATAAGCAGGGAATCATGTATCAGATATTTGTCGATCGTTTTAAAAAAGGACAGCAAAATGGTTGCATTCTTTATCCTCGTAAGAACTCCCTTCTGCATACTAACTGGAACGATACCCCTGTTTATATCAAGGATGAGCGTGGCAGGGTATCCCATTGGGATTTCTTCGGCGGCAATCTTTCCGGAGTACTGGAGAAACTGCCCTATCTGAAGGAACTGGGTATTAGTATTATCTATTTTAATCCGATTTTTGATTCTCCCAGCAATCATAAATACGATACCTCGGATTATTTGAAGATCGATCCGGCCTTTGGCGATGAAGAAACTTTGGAGTTATTAGTTGCGAGGGCCAAGTCCCTGGGTATCTCAATTATTCTGGACGGGGTATTCAGCCATACTGGAAGCGACAGCATTTATTTTAACAAATATGGCAATTATCCAGGGCTGGGTGCTTATCAGTCCCCGGATTCAGCCTACTTTAAGTGGTATAAGTTCAAACTAAGCTGCGATATCTACGAATGCTGGTGGGATGTTGATACCCTGCCGGAAGTAGAGGAAATGGATCCTTCTTACCGGCAATTTATCTATGGTTCTGAAGACAGTGTCATCCAGAAGTGGATGAAAAAAGGAATTGCAGGCTGGCGTTTAGATGTTGCCGACGAGCTTCCGGATGAGTTTATTCAGGAATTGCGGCAAGCAGTTAAGGAAATCAACCCGGAAGCCGTTCTCATTGGGGAGGTTTGGGAAGATGCCTCCCATAAGGAGAGTTACGGCCGGCTGCGGCAGTATTTCTGGGGCAATGAACTGGATGCCACGATGAATTATCCCTGGCGAGAGATGTTTCTTAATTTCCTCCTCGGACAAAGTGATGCCGGTATGCTTTACCGCCAAATCCTGAGTCTATATGAAAATTATCCCCGGGAGAACTTTTATGCTGCTATGAACCTGATTGGCAGTCACGACAGGCCGCGGATCCTGACCATCTTGGGGGGGGCTCCGCCTGAAGGTGATTTATCTGATATAGAGCGGCAGTCCTTCATGCTCAATTCTTTAGCCCGACAACTGGCTGTGCAGAGATTACGACTTCTGAGCCTGGTGCAAATGACCTTTCCCGGAGTCCCTTGTATTTATTATGGGGATGAGGCCGGGCTGGAAGGTTATGGTGACCCTTATAACAGGGGTACATACCCTTGGGGTAATGAGGACAGAGAGCTCCAGGACTGGTATAAAAGAATGATTCGTCTGCGCCTGGAATATGAGGTGCTGCAGACAGGCGATTTCCAATCATTTTATCGTCCGTCCGATGTCTACGGTTATAGGCGAAGAGGAAAAAACGAAGAGATCACCGTATTAATCAACCGCCATAGCACAGAGACGAGGGAAGTAACCCTGGATTGGGAACTTCAGCCTTTTCCGTACGAAATAGATTTGCTGAGCGGGGAAGTTATTTCCCGGGAGGAAAGGGCCAACCTGACTCTGGAAATAGGGCCTTCGTCAGGGAGAGCCTGCTTCAGTAAAAAAGTTGACCCTGCTTGCTGGGCGCCAACACTCTCTCGCTCCTGCGGAGTCTTAATGCCGGTCAGCTCTTTGCCTTCGGATTGGGGGGCGGGAGATTTTGGGGAAGAGGCTTACCGGTTTCTGGACTTTCTGGCCGAATGCCAGCAATCCCTATGGCAGATCCTCCCCTTGAATCCAACCGGTATTGGGAATTCTCCCTACCAAAGCGATTCTGCTTTTGCCGGCAATCCTCTGCTTATCAGCCTGGACCATTTGCTGCTGGAAGGGCTTTTAAAGCCCGAGCAGGTTAGGAAGAAGGTGCGGGAGGTAAGTCAGGAGAACGTTCCTGAGGAGGTCCTTGAGCAAGTCCCGGATAATATTGTTAATTTTAGAAGTCCCTTGAGTTCCGGGCTGAAATACGAATTATTGCGGGCGGCGTTCCAGGTCTTTCAGGTCAGGATGAAGGAAGAGGAAGTGGCTTCTCCGCTACCGGGGAAGCCGGAAACGAAGTATCTTTCTTCACAGAATTATCTGAGCTTCATAAGAGCAAATGCTGAATGGCTGGGGGATTACACCCTTTTCCGAGCTTTGAAAACTCATTTCGGGGAGACAGCCTGGTATGACTGGGAACAGGGGATTGCCGCGCGTACTGAGGCAAGTATTGTGAGATATTCGCAGCTGCTGACCGAGGAGATAGAATTCAACCGCTTTGTGCAGTATACTTTTTTCTTTGAATGGCAGGCAATCAGGCAGTACGCTCTGGCTAAAGGGATCAAACTGATCGGAGATATTCCGCTTTTTGTCGCTGCTGACAGCTGTGACGTCTGGGCGAACCGCCGTTTTTTTGTCCTGGAAGAGAGCGGAAAACCTGCTAAAGTTGCCGGCGTACCCCCGGACTATTTTAGTGCGACAGGTCAGCGGTGGGGTAATCCTCTTTATAATTGGGAGGCTTTGGCCTCGGCAAACTATTCCTGGTGGAAAAAAAGGATACGTCTGACGCTCCGTTATTATGATTATATTCGGATCGATCATTTCCGGGGGCTGGAAGCCTTCTGGGAAATTGAAGCGAGTGAGGAGACTGCGGTAAAGGGTAAATGGATGAAAGGACCCGGGAAAAGGTTTCTGGAAAGCCTGAGTGCTGAATTCGGGAAATTACCCTTCATTGCCGAGGATCTGGGCTTTATAACCCCTGAAGTCAATATTCTGAAGCGAATTTTTGGGCTGCCGGGCATGAAAATACTCCAGTTCACGCCCTTGGAGGAAGGTCTAGCTGACAAGGACATTAATCTCGTCTACTACTCAGGCACACATGATAATGATACTTTGCTGGGCTGGGTTAAGGCCCGGAAACTCCAGGATGAGGAGAGCCTGCAGTCTGCTGGATCAGCAGCGGATAATACGGTAAGGAATATGTATGAGATAAAGGATAATTGGGATAGGAATAAAAGCAGAGAGGACGCAGCGAACGCAGATAAAATGAAGGAGGATGAGGATGAGGTCAGCGAAGATGCGAAAATGAAAATTGCCTGCCGCAAACTGATGGAGGATCTTTATCTGAGTCCGGCTGCCTGGGTTATTATCCCCATGCAGGATATCTTGGGTCTGGATACAAATGCCCGCATAAATATTCCGGGAACTGTAGGAGGTAAAAACTGGCAGTGGCAAATGAGTCCATCGCTATTGACAGATGAGGTGAAAACTTGGCTGGGCACTCTGGCCCTAAAGTCGGAAAGATATCCTTGAGGTAAAAATTTTGGATAAACGAAGCATATTTGCATTAGAAGAAGGGGTAGTAAATATGAATATTATTTTAGCGACATTAGGCGAAATGTTTAAAACTTCAAAAACTCAGATCAACGAGATTGCCAGGGCTTTTGAAAACGAAATGATCCTGTGCCGTTTATCACCCCAGGAAGGTTCTTTGAAGATGCTCAGAAGTTGTTTTTCTAAGCCTTCAGGCAGGGAGGAGGGGGATATTATTGCCCTGGATTTTGGAGGTACAAATATCCGGATCCTGCTGGTAAATCTCAAGGAGGGCACTTGCCAAATCAGAGAGCGGAAAATTTATGTTCTGGCCCAGCTGCAGGACACTATCTCAACTGGTGAAGAACTATTCAGTTTTTTGGCCACGGAAATCGGGAAGATGATTAATCAGGATCAGAAATATCTATTGGGTCATTGCTTTTCCTTTCCAGCGAAGCAGACTTCGCGCAAGTCGGCACTCTTGCTTCACTGGAGTAAGGAGATTGAACTGGCTTCCCTGCAAGGCCAGGATGTTAATGCCCTGCTGGCCCAAGCCTTGATTTCCCAAGGGCTGACCAATATCGAAATTACAGCACTGGTCAATGATACTGTGGCAACTTTACTGGCCGGCGCCTATCAGGATCCGGGTATTGATATTGGTTCTATCTGCGGCACAGGTTACAATAGCTGCTATGTGGAAACACAGGCTGGTTTCAGCAAGGGGGAGATAATCAATATTGAAGCCGGCGGTTTTAGCCATAAGACACTCCGGGAAAACGTCTTTGATATTGAAGTCGATATTCAGAGTGAAATACCGGGAATTTACCGTCTGGAAAAAATGGTAGCCGGACGCTATCTGGGCGAAATCCTGCGCCTGATGTTTATCTATCTGGCTAAAAACCGGCTTGTTTTTACTATCCGGAATTTCCCCGAAATTTTGAATACTCCCTATGCTGTCAGTACTGGTGATATGGCCTTAATACTGGCTGAGGAAGAAGATGCTGAAATAGATCACCTGCTGAAAGACAAGTGGGGTTTGGTGTCATACACTGACAAAGATCTGGAAACAATCAGATATCTGGCCCGCTGTATTGTCAACAGATCGGCTGATCTGATTGCCGGTATTTTTACTGGGATCGTAAGGTATATGGATCCGGATTTGAAATCACCGCACAGTATCGCTATTGACGGTTCTCTTTTCGAAAAATTACCGGGCTATTCCAGGCACATCGAAAAAAATGTCAATGAAGCTCTGGGAAATGAGCATGCACTTGTGAAATTAAGCCTGGTCAAGGACGGCTCAGGTATAGGGGCAGCTATTGCAGCGGCAATGCCAGAGGCTTGAATTATAGTCGTTAACACTGTGACGGCTATTCGCAGTTTCTTCACAAGATGATCTTATCTCTTTAAAATCTGTCAGTTATACTTAAGTAAAAAGATGTCTGGAACGGGGAGGATTACTGTGATGCTGTGGATATTCTTGGGCAGCTTATTTATAATCTTGATAGCAGTATTTAATTATGGGGCCAGTTTTAACTAAGAGTAAAAGCAGGACGATTTAATTGAATATCGTTCTGCTTTTTTGTTCGCAGTACAGCAATATTTGCTGGTTCGATCTCGCTTACCCATGGCTAATATCATTTGATTATGATTCCTGAATTACAAGCGGATATAATCTGTATAAACCGGCTGCATGCCCTGCGCAAGAATCATCTGATGGATTGCATCCACAGCCCGGGGATCGGAGATTTCAAACTGTTCGTCACCCTTGGCTTCTGTGTCATGACCGCCGACCCCGACTTTTACCCCAGCGGATATTTTAGTGGCTGCCATGCCGATAACATTGTCTCGGAATCTAGCGCTTTCCCGGGTGGAAATTGTAATGCCTGCGAAGGGCATAAACAAACGATAGGCCAGCATTACCTGCAACAATTGCGGTTCGTGAACATTTTTGGGATTGTTGTCAGCACGATTGATATAGGGCCGCAATCTGGGGACAGAGAAGGAAATTTCGGCATGAGGATATTTTTGCTGCAACAGATAGGCGTGAACACCTGCGGCAAAAGCATCTTTGCGAAAATCATCCAAGCCCAGTAAAGCGCCAAAGGACACGCCGCGCATACCTGCTCTGATGGCCCGTTCCTGGGCATTAAAGCGGTAAGGGTAGATCCTTTTGGGTCCGTTCAAATGACTTTTCTCATAGGACTCAGGGTTATAAGTTTCCTGATAGACACTGACAAAATCTGCTCCGCACTGCTGCAGGTAGCTGTATTCATCTGTATTTAAGGAATAAATTTCGATCCCGATTGTGGAAAAATATTTTTTGGCCAGCCTGACAGCCTCACCTATATAGGCAACAGCGCTCTGCTGCCGGGACTCCCCTGTCAATATGAGGATTTCTTTCAAGCCTGTCCGGGCAATTGTTTTCAGTTCGTTTTCAATTTCTGTCAGGGATAATTTGCCGCGCTGAATTTTATTTTGGCAATTAAAACCGCAATAGACACAATTATTTTCGCAGTAATTGGATATATACAAGGGTGTAAACAGGGAAACCGAGTTGCCAAAATGCTTTCTGGTTTCCAGTTTGGCCTTGCGGGCCATCGGTTCCAGATAAGAAGATGCTGCCGGTGATAGAAGGGCGGCGAAATCAGCCACAGACAAGACCTCGGTGCCTAAAGCATTTTCCACATCTTTTTCCTTATAGCGGGTATAATCATATTTTGCCGTTAAAGCCAGGACCTTGTCCATGAGGTCAGATTCAATGATCTCCATGCCTTGCAGATACTGCATGATACTTGTTATCTTCTTATTCATCTTTAATCCTCCAGAAATCCTGTCAGGGGACTGGAGGCATCTGCCCTGGAATCAAGCACGCGCCCCAGCTCTGCCAAATAAGCTCCTCGGCCTGCTTCAATAGCCAGCTTGAATGCCTTGGCCATAAGGGCTACATCTCTGGCAGTGGCAATGGCTGTGTTGGCCATCACTGCTGCTACACCCATTTCCATTGCTTCACAGGCTTGGGAAGGCCGGCCAATGCCGGCATCGACAATAATGGGGAGAGCAATTTCATCGACCAGTATTTTGATGAATTCGCCTGTCAGTAAGCCTTTATTACTGCCGATAGGAGCGCCCAGAGGCATGACAACCGCAGCCCCGGCATTGACCAGTGCTCTGGCTACATTTAAATCAGGATACATATAAGGCATCACAATAAAGCCTTCTTTAGCCAGGATTTCTGTGGCTTTGATAGTTTCGTAATTATCCGGCAGCAGATATTTGGAATCAGAAATAACTTCGATTTTGATAAAATCGCCGCAGCCGATTTCTCTGGCCAGGCGGGCGATTCGTACGGCTTCTTCGGCAGTTCTGGCCCCTGAAGTATTGGGCAGCAAGGTGATATTTCCGGGGATGTAATCCAGGATGTTTTCTTCACCGTCCACATTTGCCCGGCGCAGGGCCACGGTAGCCATTTCGACTCCGCCGTTTTCGATCACTACTTTGGTCATCTCCAAGGAAAATTTACCGGAGCCCAGGATAAATCTGGACTGAAACTCGTGTCCGCCGATAATTAACTTATCATTCATATTATTATCTCCTTTGTAAAACTTTTACTATGTCTATTTACCAAACTTGCACACTTCCGTTTGTTAAACTTCTTCTATTCCCAGGAGCAGTCTTAAAGCCATATTCGCCTGATGTCCGGCACAAATCTGAACCCGGGGGGCCATCAGCCCATTGCCTGCTCGGGCCTCGTTTTCAAAATCTCCGCAGAGGTAAAGATTTTTCATTTTTCTTTCGGTTCTGAGCAGATTGGAACTGGCATATCCGGCCATGCCGGAAGCGGCCACAATTTTTACCCCAGGCAAGCGCTCCAAAATCGTATTTACCAGCATGGCTTTTGCTCCAGGATCATCAAAAGCCTCACATACCACCTCGCAGCCGGAAAACAGTTCGGGTACATTGGCTTCTTCCACGCGGACTGTTCTGGTCTGGACCTTGATAAAGGGATTGATTTTCTTGATCTGCTGTTCCAAGGCTATTGTTTTGGGCAGTCCCAAATCACTTATATAATAGTTTTGTCTGTTGAGATTGCTGGGTTCCACGATATCAAAATCCACCAGCAGCAACTTGCCGACACCTGTGCGGGCGAGCATGAGAGCAAGATTGGAGCCTAAACCGCCAAGGCCGGCGACAGCTACGGCAGCAGCTTTTACCCGGGCATGAACCTGAGGCGTATGACGGGCTGCCATCATGCTTTCCAACTCGGCTTCTGCAGGCATGACCCCTTTGGCAATTACAGTGATTACATCTTCTTCTGTTAACCGGTGATCTGCTCTTGCCTGGTAGCCGTTGATGATCAGGACATCTCCCTGTTTGCCCAGATAAGCGCATAATTCAGCCACAGTGCTGCAGTTTGTCTCCATTTCCTGGCCGTTAAAGGTGATATGCATTGTTCAACCTCCGCCTACAAAACTGACTACTTCCAAAACATCCTCCTCTTGCAGCAGGACTTCGGCGTAAGTTGTCCTGGGGACGATATTGCCATTAAGCTCAACTGCAATTTTGGAAATATCAAATTTATTTTCCTGTAAATATTGGAGCAGGGAGATGTTCCTGTTTAGCTGCCTTGTTTGCCCATTGAATTTCATTGGCAAATCCTCCTTATTCAGTAATCTGTAAAACAAAAAGCATAAAAAGACTTACACCCGCGGTGGTGTACCCCTTTTTATGCTTTCAAAAATTATGTCAGTTTATTAGTTTATTAAATTATGTTTTATACTTTATGATTTATATATTTATCTTTAATAAAATAGCATAAGCTGATGCAGTTGTCAAGGACGATTAGATTGCAGGATATGGCATCAATAGAAGGAAAAGCAGGGATGACGGCGAAAAAAATAAAGGATCAAGCAACTACATCAGCTTCCAAGAGTAATCAAGTCCCGGGAGGTTTAGTAATGCATTTATTCCAGTCCATGTTAGTCGGGAGGCGTTATTATGTGGCGCTCAGATAAGGAAAAAAGGGGAATTCAGTGTGCTTTAGCCGATTTACTCTTAAATTAGACAAACTCAGAGAATGCTCTGTTATCAAGAAAGGTCAGTCTTTTTATGAATTGTATTGAAAGTTTCAGAAAGCCGATATTAATAACAGTAATATTGCTGGCAGTTATCTTTATTCTGACATCAACATCTTGCAATAATAACAGTTACGTTGATAAAACCAGTCCAATTGTCGATAACACTAATTCTAATACCAGTCCAGTTTCTGCTGTACAACCAGGTTCCTTTGCCAAACTGCCTGAAGAAGATGCTACCCGAAAATTGTTGGCGGGGATGAGTATTGATGAAAAAATTGGTCAGCTGATAATCGGAGGCTACGATAATATTGCTGAAATTCTGCCGGTTATCAGAGAAAATAAACTTGGCGGGGTTATCTTATACAAGAAAAATATCAGGAGTGTTTCCCAAACGATAAGGGATATTAATATCCTCAAGGAGAGCAACCAGTTAAATAAGATTCCCATCTTTATTTCCATAGATCAGGAGGGGGGAAAAGTAAGCAGACTCCCTGAAGAAATGGGAATTTTTGAAAGTGCTTTAAGCGTTGGAAACAGAAATGATCCCGCATATGCCTTCAACTTTGGCAGTAAGACAGCGAAAACCCTCAAACAGCTGGGATTCAATCTTAATTTCGCCCCGATAATGGACATATATTCTAATCCCCGAAATACAATTATAGCAGACAGGTCTTTTGGTATAACACCTGAGAGAGTTTCCAGAATAGGCCTTCAGGTGATGAAAGGTTTAGGCAGCGAGAATATTATTTCCACAGTGAAGCATTTTCCCGGACACGGAGATACAGAAACAGATTCTCATCTGGCCTTGCCTGTGGTCAACAAATCGCTGGCCGAGCTTAATAACTTCGAATTCAAACCATTTGTCGAGGCTATTCAAAATGATGTCGATATGATTATGATAGCCCATGTTGTCCTCAGTAAAGTCGATTTCCTGCCATCTTCCCTGTCTTCCGAAGTTGTTACCAATATCTTAAGAAAGCAGCTTGGTTATAAAGGTGTGATTATAACTGATGACATAACAATGGGGGCCATAACGGAAAACTATACTATTTCTGAGGCTGCAGTCAAGGCTGTGAATGCCGGCTGTGATATTGTCTTTGTGGCTCAAGGGACCCGGAATTCTGTTCTGGTACTGAATTCCTTAAAATCCGCGCTGCAAAATGGGCAGCTAACCGAGCAGCGCCTTGATGAGAGTGTCTACAGGATTCTAAGTTTAAAACTTAAGCATGGGCTAAAGGATCAGGGTTAGGTTTTGAGAAGAGTTATCAAATCATTGCAGGGAACAGGGACTTGTTTAAAGGATTATATTAGCTATCTTGTTTGCTTCATAAATTATTTCCTGATTTTAATCGGAGCTAAGAGGAGGTTGGCAAGGTGAATTTGGATGAAAAAGACAATATCCTGGATGAGTTGAGGCAGTTATATCCGGAAAAGTTTGCCAAAGAAGACAGGGCATTCAGCCATATTCACCGCGGGAACAGAATATTTATTGGTACCGGCTGCGGGGAACCAAGATATCTTATAAGATCTCTCATGGAATTTACGCGCAGCAATCCCAAAGCTTTCTTTGATGCTGAAGTCTTAGATGTCTGGACTGTTGATATTGCCCCTTATGTGGATGAAAAATACAAATATAATTTCAGATTTGACTCCTTTTTCATCGGAAACAACACAAGAGATGCTATTAACAAAGGTGAAGCAGATTATACCCCTGTTTTTCTTTCGGAAATACCTGACTTGTTTGAGCGTAAGGTTGTACCGATTGATGTGGCTATGATTCAGACATCTTTACCGGATAAACATGGCTATCTGAGTTTAGGGGTGAGTGTTGATATTGTTAAAGCAGCGGTAGAAAATGCCGCCCTGATTATTGCCCAAGTGAATTCCAATATGCCCCGCGTCCATGGGGATGGTTTTGTCCATATAAAAGATATTGACTTTATTATTCCCTATGATGAACCTTTACCAGAGTATATGCCAGGGATAGACAGCCGGACTGCCCTGCGAATTGGGAAGTATGTAGCCTCTCTGGTGCGGGATGGGGATACTATTCAGGTAGGTTATGGTAATATACCCAATGCCGTTTTGGCCAACCTTTGCAGTAAAAAACATCTTGGTGTCCATACAGAACTATTAACAAATGGTATTGTCGAATTAATCAGGAATGGGGTTATTGATAACAGTAAGAAAAATATTAACAAAGGTAAAACAGTAGCCTCATTTTGCATGGGCAGTAAAGAAACCTATGAATTTATTAATGATAACCCAGCTATTGAGTTCAGAAGGATTGATTATACCAATAATCCTTTGATCATTGCCCAGCATAATAATATGACAGCCATAAATACGGCTTTGGAAATTGATCTGACGGGGCAGGCAACAGCTGAATCCCTGGGTAAGGTTTTTTATAGCGGCACAGGGGGGCACACTAATTTTATGAGAGGGACAGTCCTGGCTAAAAAGGGCAAAACGATCCTGGCCATAAAATCAACGGCTAAGGGCGGAGAAATTTCCAGGATAGTGCCCTTTTTAGAAGAAGGTACAGGAATAAGCCTGCATCGGGGTGATGTTCATTATGTGGTGACAGAATATGGCATAGCTTACCTGCACGGCAAGAACATACGGGAAAGAGCAATGGAATTAATAGCTATTGCCCATCCCAAATTCAGATCATGGCTTATTGAAGAGGCCAAAGAGCAAAACCTGATTTATAGTGATCAAAAGTTCATTCCGGAACAGAAAGACAATTACAGGGAAGAACTGGAAACCTATAAGACAACAAAAAGTGGACTGGAAATCTTCCTGAGACCAGTTAAAATCAGTGACGAATCTTTGTTGAAGGATTTTGTTTATTCTCTTTCAGATAAAAGTCTATACTTCAGGTTTTCTTCCAAGCGGAAAGATATGCCCCATGAACGTCTGCAGGAATTAATGGCTATTGATAATACCAAAGGTTTATTGCTGCTGGCCGTAACCCGGCGTGAAGAAAGTGAGCAAGTTGTGGGGATAGGGCAATACCATCTAAGTGAAAATGATTATTCGGCAGAGTTTGCCTTTGCTATCAGAGAGAATTATCAGAACAAGGGCATAGGTACGGTTCTGCTTTCTTATCTGATCTATATTGCCCGGAAAAACGGTCTGTTAAGCTTCGCTTGCACAGTGCACATGGACAACAGACCGGCTGTTTTTTTATTGAAGAAAATGGGATTTGTGGTTGAAGCCACTGAAGAAGGATTTTACGAACTCCGAAAAATATTGTAACCGATCGCTAAGGTCGGTTTTTGTTTTTGGGGTTTTATCTTATTGTCCAGGGCTTTTTGCATTATTCTATGAAGCTTGTATATCGAAATAAACCCGGAAAACCAGGCAGACAAGAAGCCTGTAATAAGTTAAAATGAGACTATCCAATGGTATTAAACGGAAACTGCGGAAAAGCAAAGGATTCATTATGTTTAGGAAAGAGGAGGAAGAAAAATGGCAAGTGGATGGATAGCTATCGTGATTTTGGCAGTTTTATTGGCCGTGTTTTTAGTTAGTATCTACAACAGTCTGGTGCAATTACGGCAAAGAGTGAAAAATGCCTGGTCTCAGGTAGACGTGCAGCTTAAACGGCGCTATGATTTGATTCCTAATCTGGTCAATACAGTCAAGGGCTATGCCCAGCATGAAAAATCTACTTTGGAAAGTGTTACCCAAGCCAGGAACATGGCTATGGCAGCAGGAAATGTGAAAGAACAGGCCGAGGCGGAAAATATGCTCAGCGGAGCTTTAAGGTCTATGTTTGCGGTAGCGGAAGCTTATCCGGAACTGAAAGCTAATACTAATTTTCTGCAGCTGCAGGGAGAACTGAGCGATACCGAGAGCAAGATAGCTTTTGCCCGTCAGTTCTACAATGATACAGTGCAGAAATTCAACACCAAAATTGAAGTATTCCCCAATAATCTGGTAGCAGGCCTGCTGGGCTTTCAGATGGCGGATTATTTTACCCTGCAGGGCGAACCTGAAACCCAGCAAGCAGTTAAGGTAGAATTTTAAAGGAGTTTTTTCTTATGAAGAGAAAAATGTTTCCCCGGAATTTTGCAATCGGCTGGCTCACTCTGGTCTTAGGAATTCTACTGACCTTAACTCTTTTCCCGGGCGTAGCTCTGGCCGAGCGTTCCCTTACTATGGACCAGCTGATAGTGGATGCCCAGGTTCTTCCTGATGCCTCCATGCGGGTAACAGAAAGAATTACAGTTGATTTTTCCGGGCAGTGGAGTGGCTTCTATATCAAAATACCCCAGGGCGATACCCCGATCAGAGAAGTGACCGTAAATGAAAACGGCCAGCCCTATCAATTTAATCCCGGCACTGAATACGGCCCCCCCGGAACTTATCTGACCAGAACCGAGGGCAATCAGATCCTGATTGACTGGAGCATAGCCGCTTCGGATGAAGTTCGCACCTTTGATGTCACTTACCGGGTCATAAATGCGGTCAAGATCCACAGCGACACAGCCGAGTTGTACCGCAAATTTGTCGGCGAAGCCAATAGCAATAAGATAGCCAAAGTCCAGGTAAACCTGAAACTGCCGGCGGGAACTGAACAATATAAGCAGGGGGAAGAGATCAGAATCTGGGGACACGGGCCCCTGACCGGGGAAGTAAACTTTGCCGGACCGGATACCGTTGTTTGGGCGGTTAATAATCTGCCGGCCAATACTTTCCTGGAAGGCCGGGTGGTCATGCCGCCCGCCTTATTCAGCGCGGCCCCGGCGGAAGCTTACACGAAACAGCCGGCCCTCGCTGCCATTTTGGCTGAAGAAGCAAGCTGGGCAGAGAAGGCCAACCGGCAGCGCCTGTGGGCTAAGGCCGAGTACGCCGGAGGAGCAGGCGTCATAGGAGGCGCCCTGGTGGGCATAATCTTGCTCTGGCGCAGATTTGGCCGCAGTCATAAGACCGCTTTCGAGGGTGACTATTATCGCGACCTGCCGGCCGTTTACAGCCCGGCGGAACTAAGCGTCCTCTGGAACTTTAAAGCCATCCAGGCCCGGGACATAACGGCGACCATCCTGGATCTGGCCCGGCGCAAATTCCTCTATCTGGAGGAAGCCACCTTAGAAGTGCCTAAATTATTAGGCAGCAAAGAAGTAACCACCTATAGGCTTAAGTTCCTGTCCGCACCGGAGCCAGCCGCTTTAAGAAAACCGGAGGAAGCAGTAGTGCAGCCTCAAGAACAGCAACTGCTGGATCTCCTTAGAAAAGACATAGGCGAAGGCCAGGAACAAATTTATTTAACAGACATAGAGAAATACGCCAAGGATAACGGAGAAAAATTTTATAAATTCTGGAAAGAGTGGACCTCCGGTTTAGTTGCCCAGGGTGAAAAACTCAAATTCTTTGAGGACAAAGGCAAGATGCCCCTGCTTAGCATATTAGGCGGAGTGGGACTCATTATCCTGGGCAGTATACTGGCGGCGGTTATGACAGTTGTTCTGGGCTTCGCCCTGATAATCGCCGGGGTCTTCTTACTCATTATCCCCCCTTTGTTCAAGCGGCGCTCAGTTTCCGGACAGGAAGATTATGTGCGCTGGCGGGCCTTCAAGAAATTCCTGGAGCATTTTTCGGAAATGGAACGCCATGAAATTCCCAGCCTGATCATCTGGGAGCATTATCTGGTTTTTGCCGTCACCCTGGGAGTGGCAAAAGAAGTAATAAAACAGCTGGAACTGGTGTTTCCCAATATGCAGGACGGAGACTATCATTTTGGCTATGGCTGGATGACTTATGGAACCTACAGGGGCATTGACACCTTGAATGATTCCTTCGAAAACATCGGGAATTCTTTCCAGCATGCTCTCCAAACCGCGGAGAAAGCCGTCAGCAAAGCCTCATCAGGTTCCGGTGATGGGGGAGGATTCTCCGGCGGCGGAGGAGGCGGAGGAGGCGGCTCCAGTTTTGGAGGACGCTAAGACGGCGCCGTAAACCCTGATACCAGATTATGGGTATGATTGTTCTAGCGATTGAGAAGAGATTCCAGTTCCCTGAGTTCTTTGGTCAGCTTTTCATATTGGGAACTGTTGTAACGGGTTTCAAAGAGCTGGTTCAATTTGCTTCTTACCCTGAAGTAAGTTTCCTCAGCGGCCAGAGCTTTGCTCCAGTCATGAGGCTGCCGATCAGGTCCAGGAATGATCCGGATAGGCTGAACGATTTCCAGGGGTTTAAGTTCTGCTTCATCTAACCAGTCGGGGATATCTGTGTGCATTTGCAGCTCATTCTGGACTAGTTCGGCAAAGACCTGTTGGGCTTTTTCCTCGCCATGCACGATAAAAACGGTTTTGGGTTTGTTCGCAAAATTACGCAGCCAGTCCAGCAGGGCAACTTGATCGGCATGAGCTGAATAAGCCTGGATGCTTTCAATATGGGCTTTGACGACTACCTGTTCCCCGTGAATAATTACCGCTTTTTCACCGCCAAGAATCCTGCGGCCCAGGGTGCCTTCAGCCTGATAACCGACAAAGAGGATGGTGCACTCAGGACGCCACAAATTATATTTCAGGTGATGTTTTATTCTGCCAGCTGTGCACATACCGCTGGCAGAAATGATTATGGTATTGCTTTTGAGTTTATTGAGTTCCATGGAGTCTTCCTGAGTACGGGCGAATTTTAGATTGGGCAATTGCAGGGGGTGAAAGCCGTTTCTGATCATTTCGGTGGTTTTCTGGTCGTAGAGGGCAAAATTGCGTTCAAATATTTCGGTAGCGGCAATGGCCAGGGGACTGTCAATATAAACATCAATACCGGGGTCAAGCTGGCCCTGGCTGTGCAGGATACTTAAGTCATAGAGCAAATCCTGAGTCCTCTCTACAGCAAAGGAGGGTATGATCAGGTTGCCGCCCCGTTCCATGGTTTCATCTATGATTTGTTTGAGCCTCTCCGGCCTTGTAGCCATCTCCTTATGTATACGGTTACCATAGGTGGACTCCAGCAGCAGGTAATCAGCATCTTCAACCACGGTGGGATCTTTGACGAAAGGCTGGTTACCATGGCCCAAGTCACCGCTATAGACCAGTTTGGTTTTATCTCCTCCTTCTTCTACCCACAGTTCTATAATACAGGAACCCAAAATGTGTCCGGCATCCCGCAGCCTGAGCTCTACTCCTGTAGCCACATCATGAATTTCATCAAGATTCAAAGTAACAAATTGCTCCAGGCAGTTGTTGGCATCTTCAATCGTGTAAATGGGTTCCAACAGTCGATGATTTGTCCGGCTTAATTTCCGGTTTTTCCTTTTCACTTCAAATTCCTGGATATGAGCGGAGTCCGGTAACATTACCTGACACAGTTCTTCTGTAACTGAACTGCAATATATTGGCCCGCTGAAACCAGCCCTGCAAAGTTTGGGAATTAACCCGGAATGATCGATATGGGCATGGGACAAGATTAAAAATTGGATAGACGCAGGATCGACTTGAAAATCACTATAGTTACGTTCTTCAATGGTTTTTAGCCCCTGGAATAAACCACATTCCACTGCGAAACGTACTGTTGCTGTATCAATGACATAAAATGAGCCGGTAACCGTGCGTGCCGCGCCTAAAAATTTAATTTTCATTTTATTAACCTCCGATTCAGATATCATCAGATATCAACTAAAATATATGATACCATATATTTTATGTCATTTATAAGTATTATAATAAATCGCAAGATAACTTTTTACCTATTGAGGTGCTCTCGGATAAAAGGAGGCAGAAATAAGAAAAAGCTGACAGAAAAAAAGCTTTTGTCAAAGATTACGGAAAATATCTGTATCAATACTGAAAGCAATTAAGAAAGGGAAGGGGCCGTACCGAAACCAGCTAGGTTTTAGCACAGCCCCTTTTGCTTTACTTGTTCCCAGGCACAATTAGAATTATCCTTCGAGTTGACTGATGAACATATCCAGACCAATTCGCTCGATGTATTTTCCCATCCGTTCATTTTTTTTGGCCCCCGCAGAATAGACTTTATTAATCCTGGTGATTTTCTCCAGGACTTGTTCTTCATCGAGCCCTTCGGATATAGTATGGGCTATACGTGGAGTAACACCTCCATTTCCGCCTGCCATCAACTTGAATCCTTTGGGCATACCCATAACACCAATATCCAGATAATGGCTTATAAATCAGTTGCAGCCATTTTTATCATCTCCTTAAACTATATTTTATGTACATGTGTTATCATCCAATTGACTCAGATTACATATCCTTTCAGTAAAAATTTAGCGGATGATGATATGCTGGAAAAGGATAGAATTATCGAATTATTTCCGAAACAGGATTATCCGGGCTGCCTGGTATTTATCAATAGAATAAATATGAAATAAGTTGGAAAATAATACAAAAAAATAATAAAAAAAATAATAGATACTTTTCTTGCAGGGTTTCGACACTTTCCATTGAATATAGACCTTTGGTATTCAAAATTATGTCGAAAGTAGGGGTAGGATGAGAAAAGTTTGGCTGATAAGTGTTTTGGCTATTTCTATTAGTCTTTTTGCAGGCAGTAATGTGGTTATAGCCAGTCCGGCCGCTTATGTTGTAAAAGCGGGGGATACTCTGTGGAATATTGCAAATTCAAATGGACTAAGCATTGATTCTGTTAAACAATTAAATGGACTAAGTTCTGAAACGATACATATTGGGCAACTCCTTATTTTAAGCAACCCTGCAGTTATCCAAACAATACCTTCAAACCCGGCAGCAATTTCGTCTTCTCAATATATCATTCAAGCAGGGGATACCTTATGGAACATAGCGCTAAAATATGGAACTACAGTTGACAAACTCAAAGCCATTAATGGGTTAACCAATAATATGATATTTGCCGGAGACACATTGCAAGTTGGTATTACAGCAGCCAGTGCAAATATTTCAAGAGGAGCAGATAGTTTTACAGGCTCTCGGGTAGTGGCAAAAGCGGAGCAATACCTGGGAACACCTTATAGATACGGAGGAGCTGCCCCTGGTGGATTCGACTGTTCCGGATTTGTGCAATATATTTTAGGTCAATTCCAGGTTTCACTTAATAGAACTGCTGCCTCTCAGTATAATAATGGAGTCGCGGTTAATAGAGATAGTCTGGTTTCCGGAGATCTGGTGTTTTTCAATACTTATGGCGGGATATCCCATGTAGGGATATATGCTGGTAATGGCAGCTTTATCCATTCCAGTTCGTCAAGGAGCGGAGGAGTAATCTATTCGTCTCTTAGAGAGGGCTATTATGCCCAGAGATATGTCGGAGCCAGACGGGTTATAAGATAGTTTTTAAATAAATATTGAGAACAGAAAAAAATAACCCGGTACTCCCTGTACAATAACAGAGAATACTGGGTTATTTAATTATCTTGTTGGTATGTCTGCTTCAGAATATATGACTACTGCAATATCTGAAAAGAGTATATAAATGAATACCTGTTAATATATTTTTATAATTTTCTCTGGGGCATAGGTGCTGCCGCCAATATATTCTCTCAAAATAGAATTAAATGGAACCGTGGAACTCTCCAGTGGTTCAAAAAAGGCAAGCAGGTCCAGAAGTCGTGTTTTTATCTCGTAATGCGGACTGCTTTCCGGGATTTTCTGCAGTGTAGCCTCTGCGTAAGGACGCAAAACATTTAGCTCGTATATCAGACTTGAATTAAACATGGCATCGCAGTCTTCCTGGAATTTAAAGGCGTAATTTATTTCACCTTTACGGACATTTGGCCACATTGTGAAGGTTTGCTCGGGACCTACTCCTCTGAACATATCACCGCGAACCATTCTGCGGATTAACCTGGCCTCGGTTGAAGGTACCCTGTTCATTGGATCTATATTGATACCGAAGAGCGAAGAAAGATATATTTTAAATAGAGTTTCACGGTTTTCCACAGTCAGCAGATTGGGGTTTAAGGCATGGATACCTTCAATAACAAGAATTTCATCAGTTCCTAAATGCACAGACTGGGTTTTATCACTGCGTTTGCCGGCGACGTAATCAAAGACCGGGGCCTCGATAGGTTTTCCTTCGATTAGTAATCTCGTGTGTTCTTGCAGAAGCGGAAGATCCAAGGCTTCCAGACTGTCAAAATCATAATTTCCTTGCTTATCGCGAGGGCGTTGTTCAATATCCAGAAAATAATTGTCCAGGTTTAACTGGCGTGGTTTTAAACCATTGATCTGCAGTTGAGTGAGAAGCCTTTGTGTAAAAATTGTTTTCCCCGACGTAGACGGTCCGGAAATCAGCACGATGCGGAGATTGCGGCGTTCCCGGGTGATCATGTCTGCTATCAGGGAAATATGCTTTTCATGGATAGCTTCGCCTGTATTGATCAGGTCCCGGCCGTGTCCTGAGGTAATGTAGGCGTTGACATCGTGAGACAGTTCCAGTTCAAGATTCTTAAACCACTGTTGCCTTAAACAGTAGGCTTCGTATAATTTTTCCGGAGGCATATAAGGCTTGTCTCCGTCTTCCCTTGTATTATCAAAGTCTACTATAAAACCGGTGGAAAACGGGATGAGTCTGTAGGGGGCAGCATTTTGGGGTTCAAGATCCACCGGATGGAGGGTTTTAACGACCACGTCTTCTACGCGATAATAATAATAGTCTTTCTTAAAAAGAAATTGGATTACATCGGCTTTTTTATTCCATTCTCGCATCATAATGCTTAATTCTTCCACTTCGCGCTTGGAAATAGCGGAATTCTCCAGCACACAGTATATGCCTGTTCCGATTGAAAATAAGGCCCTGAACGTTTCTCCGGGGAATAGTTTTGGAATGCTCCTGATGAGGCCAAGCTTTATAGTTTGTCTTTTCTTGTCCAAATGGGTTTCGATCATAATCTCATCTCCAGTAAAACAATATTGGCTGTTATTAATAGATTTCGCTGCAGTCGAAAATAATCCTTTCGGAAAGGGTGAAATAGGTGGAAACAGTTTTGCCTGCGAACGGTACCAGATTTTAGAAGAAGGTAATTGTAGATTTTAACTCGAAAAGTTAGGAGAACATAATTGGAAGGATTAAATTGACATGGATATTGATATGAGTATTGACATGAATAGAGAGTGGAAGAAAAATATCATACTCTTTTTAGCAAGCCAGACCATATCGCTTTTGGGGTCGTCCCTGGTTCAGTATGCCATATTATGGTATATTACCCTGGAAACACAGTCGGGAATGATGATGACCATTTCCATAATTTGTGGTTTTTTACCTGCCTTTTTCTTATCTCCCTTTGCAGGAGTATGGGCAGACCGCTACAATCGAAAAGCACTCATTATTTTGTCTGACTCCATGATTGCTATTTCAACACTTCTGCTGGCTATTCTATTTTTAATAGGTTACGAGATGTTGTGGCTGCTCTTTGTCATCTCTGCCGTACGCCCCCTTGGATCGGCTATTCAAACACCGGCGGTAGGAGCCTTCCTGCCGCAACTGATACCAGAGGATAAACTAACGAAAATTAACGCAACGAACAGCAGCATCCAGGCTATGGTTATGTTGGTATCTCCCATGCTCAGTGGTGCGCTTCTGACTATAGCAACAATTAAAACAATATTCCTGATCGATGCCGTTACAGCAGCTATAGCGATTTTGATCTTGTTTTTCTTTTTGCATGTGCCTGTTCATGCCAAGGCCAGGGGAAAGCAAACAATAAGCTATTTAAGCGATATGCGTGAGGGTATTGCTTATATCAGACATCATGAGTACATCAAGATATTCTTTCTTTTTTGTGCGGTCTTCTTCTTTCTGGCTGCACCTGTAGCCTTTTTAACTCCCCTTCAGGTAACCCGAAGTTTTGGAAATGATGTTTGGCGTCTGACAGCAATCGAAATTGTCTTTTCCCTCGGCATGATGATTGGGGGAATTATCATGGCTTCCTGGGGTGGCTTCAAAAACAAGATTCATTCGATGACCCTGGCCAGCCTTCTAATCGGAGCTTCTACCTTTGCTCTGGGTGTTGTTCCAATATTTTGGATTTATCTTGTGATTATGGGGTTATCCGGAACTGCAATACCAATCTTCAATACACCTTCTACAGTATTATTGCAGGAAAAGGTCGACCCGGATTTCCTGGGCCGAGTATTTGGAGTTTTAGCGATGATCTCAACTTCAATGATGCCCTTGGGCATGTTGGTGTTCGGACCATTGGCTGACATTATCAAAATTGAATGGCTCCTTATTGGAACCGGTCTGCTCCTGTTTATTCAAGGGTTTTTCCTTGGAGGCAATAAAGTGTTGCTTGAGGCTGGAAAGCCAGGCTTAAAACCTTGAATAATGAGCTGCTCTTTTTAGGCATTATATAGGCTAAGGCTTAGTATTATTGAAATGTAATAAATATTTATTCGCATACAGGAAAATAATGACTGAAGGGAGAAGTATACTTTATTAACTTATCCCAATATTCTTAATTTGTCGCTCACAGCTTTAGTAGTTTTGTTATATATGAATACTGGCAAAGGAGCTGAGTTGTAACATGACAGAACCGACTATTCTTGGTGGCAGCCTTTCTTATCCACCGACTGATGAGTTTAAGAATAATGCGCTGGTTGCAGATAACAGCCTATATGAACTGGCCGCGAAAGACCGTCTTGGCTTTTGGGCTATCATGGCCGAAAATCTCGATTGGTTTAAAAAATGGGATAAATTATTCAGTGATGAGCAAGCCCCTTTCTACCAGTGGTATATCGGAGGAAGAATAAATGCCTGCTATAATTGCGTAGACAGGCATGCCAAATCGCATCGTCGCAATAAGGCAGCCATTATTTTTGAGGGAGAATCAGGGGAAACTGTTACTTTGACTTACCAGCAATTATACAGGGAAGTAAACAAATTTGCCGGGGCTTTAAAAAACATCGGGGTTAAAAAAGGCGATCGGGTAACGATTTATATGCCTTTGGTTCCGGAAGTAGTGGTGGCTATGCTCGCAATTGTCAGGATCGGTGCTGTGCACAGTATCGTTTTTGGCGGTTTCAGCGTTGATGCTTTAAAGAACCGTATCACGGATGCAGAATCCAATGTCTTGATCACTGCTGATGGGAGTTTCCGGAGAGGCAAGACTATTCCTCTGAAAGAAAACGCTGATAAGGCTCTGGCTGAATGTCCTTCCGTGAGTAAAGTTGTTGTGGTCAAAAGAACCAGCCTGGAAGTAAGCTTGAGAGAAGGACGCGACCTTTGGTATCATGACCTGATGAAAGAAGCGCCTCTCTATTGTGAACCGGAGCAACTGGATGCCGAAGACCCCATGTTTATCCTCTACACCAGCGGGACAACCGGAAAACCTAAGGGAGTGCTGCATACTACCGGAGGTTACATGGTTGGAGTACACCTTACCTTCAAATATGTTTTTGATCATCATGATGAAGATATATATTGGTGTACAGCTGATATCGGCTGGATAACAGGGCATAGCTACAGCGTTTACGGTCCCCTTTCCAATGGTTCCACTACGCTGCTTTTTGAAGGGGCCCCTGATTATCCGCAAAGAGACCGTTGGTGGGAGATTATTGAAAAACATGGGGTAAATGTATTTTATACAGCTCCCACAGCCATCCGCTCCTGCATGAGCTGGGGAACACAGTGGCCGGAGAGAAGGGACCTCTCCAGCCTGCGGCTGTTAGGCTCGGTTGGTGAGCCCATTAATCCGGAGGCCTGGCATTGGTTCTATGAGAATATCGGGCATAATAATTGCCCCATTTCTGATACCTGGTGGCAGACAGAAACCGGTATAATTGTTATTTCACCTCTGCCCGGAGTAACGTCCCTGAAGCCCGGTTCCGCAGCCAGGCCTTTTCCTGGCATCGAAGTGTCCATATTTGATGAAGAAGGTAATCCGGTGTCTGATGGCCAAAGCGGCAACCTTGTTATTACCTCACCCTTTCCCTCAATGCTGAGAAATCTGTATCATAACCCGGAACGCTATGTGGATACTTACTGGAAAAGGTACCCCGGTTACTATTTTGCCGGTGATAGTGCCATGAGAGACAAAGATGGCGACTACTGGATTCTGGGCAGGGTGGATGATGTTATTAACGTCTCCGGCCACCGTCTGGGAACCGCAGAGGTCGAAAGTGCCCTGGTCGATCACAAGTCCGTAGCCGAGGCAGCTGTTATCGGCAGAGTCCATGCCATCAAGGGACAAGCTGTTTCTGCTTTTGTAACTTTAAAAGAAGGTATTGCTGGAACCGAAGAATTGATTAAAGAACTCAAAACACACGTAACCGCCAAGATCGGCAGTTTTGCTAGTCCCGAAGATATTTACTTCACCAGGGAACTGCCCAAAACCCGCAGCGGCAAAATCATGCGCCGACTGCTCAGGGACATTGCTGAAGGTCGGGCCGTAGGGGACACTACTACACTGCTGGATCCCAACGTCCTTGCCGGTATTAAAGATAAAATAGATATAATGAAAAAAAAAGGGTGAACTGTTAAGAATGAATTCAGACAGGCGAACTCGATATTTAAATATGTCATAATAGAGAATAAACCTTGAGATGTATATAGCTATACAAACTCAAGGTTTATTTTTCAGGTGTTCTTTGGCGGAGTCAGGTTATCCTGAAATGACTTAATCGATTGCCCAAGATGTAAAACTCTGCTGCTTTTCAGTTTAAATGAGTATGGTAATAATGGTAGAATAATAAGGGAGACATAGTCCCTGTGATTTTAATCTTTATTCTGTATTGAGTTGTTATAAATGTAATTATTAAAAAGGGTGGTAAAGAAAAATGTTTAATACAATTATGGAAAAAGTACAGGCAAAAACTCCGCTCGTTCACTCTATCACAAATTATGTAA
Organism: Peptococcaceae bacterium UBA2264; assembly: GCA_002347475.1. GTDB lineage: Bacteria > Bacillota > Desulfitobacteriia > Desulfitobacteriales > Desulfitobacteriaceae > UBA2264. Next base: position 4,153 of record DDXI01000027.1, on the reverse strand, counting down.
CAGTAAACGATTGTGCCAATATTATCCTGGCCAGCGGAGGCTCACCCATTATGGCGGACGATATCAATGAAGTTGATGATATTACCTCAATATGTTCTTCCCTGGTTATCAATATCGGAACACTTAACGAGAGAACAATCAAGTCGATGGCGGCGGCAGGCAAAAAGGCCAACAAACTTGGACATCCAGTTGTGTTTGATCCCGTCGGGGCAGGAGCATCACAGCTGCGCAATGCAACAGCTGCGATGCTTCTAAAGGAAGTCAAGTTTTCGGTTATTCGAGGTAACATTTCGGAGATTAATTTTTTAGCAAGCGGAAGCAGTAACACCCAGGGAGTTGATGCTTCTGCCACCGAGGCGGTAACGGCTGCTAATATTGAAAGTGTTATTACCCTGGCCAAAGCCTTTGCCCAAACAACTGGTGCGGTCATTGCCATCAGCGGGGCAACCGACATTGTGGCAGACAGCGGAAGATCATATATTATAAAAAACGGCCACCCGATGATGAGCCGGGTAACAGGTTCAGGTTGTATGCTTACTGCTGTTATCGGCAGTTATATTGGGGCAAATTCTGATAAAATTTTAGAGGCAACAGCTGCTGCCGTTGCAGCTATGGGATTTTGCGGCGAGCTTGCTTATGAAAAGCTGGGCGAGCTTAACGGCGGCACCAGCACTTACAGGATGCTGCTGATTGATTACATGAGCAAATTGAATGCTCAAACTTTAAAGGATGGTGCAAAAATTGAAATTAGATAAAAACTCAATGCTGTTGTATGTCGTAACTGACAGAAGCTGGCTTGGCGAAAACCAAATTGAGAAACAGGTCGAAGAAATCATACAATCAGGGGCCAGCTTCATTCAGCTTCGGGAAAAGGAGCTTGGCTTTGAAGAGTTTGTCAGTGTAGGAAAAAAGATTAAGCAAATAACAGCTGAAAATAATATTCCGTTTGTCATAAATGACGATATCGAGGTGGCGCTTGCTTTAAACGCCGACGGGGTGCATGTCGGGCAAAGGGATATGCACGCCAAAAATGTGCGTGCACTAATTGGAGAGGATAAAATCCTAGGCGTTTCAGTCCAGACAGTCGAGCAGGCCCTGCTCGCCGAAGAACATGGTGCCGATTATCTTGGCGTAGGCGCGGTATTTTCCACCTCCACCAAAAATGATGCTGACGAGATATCCTTTGAAACACTTCAAGCTATCTGTAAGGCAGTAAGTATTCCTGTTGTGGCAATCGGCGGTATCAGCGAAAAAAACATTATGGAACTTAAGGGCACTGGTATTGACGGCGTTGCAGTCGTCTCGGCAATTTTTGCAAAGCCCGATGTAGCGGCGGCAACAAAGGAATTACGTCACCTTGCCCTGAAGCTGGTCGGAATGAAAAGGAAAGGCTTTATTTTTGATCTTGACGGCACGCTGCTTGATTCCATGGCCGCCTGGGACAATGTCGGTGAAGAATATCTGACACATAAAGGCGTGGAGGATATACCCCGAAATATCAGAGAAATATTGAAGCCGAAGAGCCTGTGGGAGGCGGCCGAATATTTTATTGAAAACATGAATCTGAGTTTGCCGCCTGAACAGATTGTGGACGAAATAAACCTGCTGATTGAGGAAAAATATAAATTTCATTTTAATACCAAAGAGGGAGTGCTTGATTTTTTGGAAGCTAATAAACATCTGAAAATGTGCATCGCTACGGCAACTGACAAGCCTTTAGTGGAGCATGCTTTAAAGCGCCTTGAAATTGACCATTATTTTGATTTTATCATTACTTCCACCGAAGTTGGCAACAGCAAGCAAAATCCCGATATTTTTATCAATGCTGCAGAAAAACTCGGCTTGGCGGTTGACGAGGTTGTGGTAGTGGAGGACGCGCTTCATGCGATCGTGACGGCAAAATCAGCAGGCTTTTATACCGTGGGAGTCTATGAAACTGCATTTGAAAAGGAAAGTGCAGAAATAAAGCAGATAGCCGACATCTTCATTGATAATCTTAATAATCTTGAGTTGTAACAATTGGGGTTCTGGCAAATATGGGTTCAGGGATTGCATGAGAATTAAATTTCTGAAAATGTATCTTTGGATTTTTTCTGTATTGTCTGATGAAAAAAACCATGAAAATTGTAAAAGCGCAAATGCTCTGCGCCTGGGATGGCGTCTGGCACTTGCGCTCTCTTTACTTAAGATTACTTAAGATTCAATAGAAATTTTGCTTCAGTAAAACTTTCCGGGTATTAAGGAATGTTACTTATATTCATTAGCAAGTTTTTCAAAAGCAGGTAACGAATTTATAATTTGTTTAGTCTTAACGCAGTAGGCAATTCTTACAAAGCCAGGACTTCCGAAATCATCTCCCGGTACTAATAAGAGCTCATACTTTTTAGCTTTTTCACAAAACATATAGGCATCCGGTTCCATGGATTTCATAAACAAGTAGAAAGCTCCGTCCGGTTGTATACAGTGAAAGCCTAATTTTGTCAGTCCCTCATATAAAATATCTCTGTTCTTTTTATATATATGGATATCTGATGTTTCATTTATGCATTTTGCAATAACACTTTGAAACAAACTTGGGGCGCATACGTAACCCAATGCTCTTCCTGCCCCGCAAACTGCTGCATAAGTATCTGTGGCATTTATCATCTTGTTTGAAACCACAATATAACCGATTCTTTCTCCCGGGATGGAAAGAGCTTTACTGAAGGAATAACCTATAAAGGCATTGTCATAATAATTGATCAAATAGGGTACCTTAATGTCGCCGTAAACAAGTTTGCGATAGGGCTCATCTGAAATCAAATAAATAGGATGTCCAAATTCAAGAGATTTTTTGGCCATGACCGCGCAAAGTTGTCGTATGTTATCCTCTGATAAGACGACTCCCGAAGGATTATTTGGTGAATTTACGATCACTGCTTTTGTTTTTGCTGTTATGGCTGCCTCGAATTTTGGAATATCTACCTGAAAACTGTTTTCATCAGAAGCAACCGTGACAAATTTAGCGCCAGCGGCTTCAACAAAAATTTTATATTCCGGAAAAAAGGGCGTGAATGCTATAAACTCATCATCAGGAAGGGCGATTGCTTTAATACTGATTGTTAAGGAGGCTGCCGCGCCCACAGTTATATAGATATTGTCAGGACCCAATTCTGTGCCAAACTCCAGGTTGATCTGATTTGAAATGATCTTTCTTACCCTCAAATCACCTTGAGCAGAAGTATATCCATGAAGCAGGACTGGATCTTCATTCTCCAGCAATTCCATTATTGTTTCCTTAACACATGCCGGGGCCGGAACATTGGGATTGCCCAGGCTAAAATCAAAAATATTCTCTTTGCCAATTTCAGCAGCGCGTTTTTTGGCAAATTCAAATATTTCACGGATAACAGACCTCTTTTTTCCCAGCATCATCATTTTTTCAGAAATCATTTTATGCCTCCAAAATTTACTAAATTATATAAATATTGCCCCTGCACCTATGAAGGCTGCAGGGGTCAATTGCTTTATATCACAGTGCATAAATGTGGGTCACTTCATCTTCCTTTACGATAATTCTGATGCCGTCCCCCTCGTAGTCAATGAAGGTCAACTCTATACTGCCGTCTTCATTTGATATTCCTGTAGCATTTTCAACAAATACGTATTCTTCGTCTGATATGTTAAAGATTATCTTGAAATCATCAATAGCAAACGGAGTGGGCAGAAGTCCATTTAGAATATTCCATTCTTCCAAGGTTAATGCTCTCATTTTACTCCCCTTTTCAATTTTAGTAGCCTGCCTGCCAGTATTGTGTCGACAAGATTAAATTATAATATATTAATATTAATACATCTATCTAATATTAATGTCAATAAAAATTGGTCAAAGAGATTGCCGACACCATTTCCTTTGCCAAAATTAATAATTCTACGGTTGCTGCCACCGATTTTTTCATACTTTGCAAAAGCAAGTTTGCCACAAAGTCCCATAACACAAAAACTCGTCGCTGTTGCTTCATAATTATAATCCCAATCCTATTAAATCCCAATTTATATATATGGGGTTAGCACTTAACGGCAGTCAAAATCGTGATAAATTGGCATGGAAATGCGGCGTGGAAAGATGCTTTCAGAGGTGCCGGAAAATGAGCTCTTGACCATAGTAAATATT
>DDXI01000038.1 GCA_002347475.1 Peptococcaceae bacterium UBA2264 | reverse complement strand
ATCACTTTGGCAAATCGATTATTTCTCCTGAAGTAAACCCTTTTCCGGAAGTACACCCTTTCGGCCTCGCTGCAAATATTTCTTTTTTCTTTTTCCCAAAGTAATGACGGAAAACACCAATTAAACCAGCCACCACTACTGCTGCTAAAATGAGATAGAAGGATAAAAATGCAATTGAGGCGAAGATAATCAGAATTACCAGCGATCTTAGAATTTTTAAGAGATTTGCCATGCAAAATCCTCCTTTAAAGTGCGGTTTGCCCCGCTGATAAAGCAGTTTAAAAATATTCTCATCTAATTATAACATAAACTGCTGCAGCTTAAAAATTTGCTTCTGTACTCTTTCCTTGACAACAAAAAACGCGCAAAACCATTATCTTCACGCGCTTTTCTCTGTTCGGGTATTATTTAATTACAGGTTATTTGACCATTCTGCGGCCGGTATCAGCCGGTTCTGTTTTCTTTTAAAACCAGTTTAGCCCAATTCCATTTTCCGCATTTAAGACATTTAACATATCTTATTCCCAATAGTTGGGGAGAAAAAACTGCTCCCCAAACTGTCGGGTTAAATGTTCCATCGCATTTTGCGCACTGATAATCAAAAAATCGACATTTGAAATATTGTACGGGAAAGGCGATGGCAATTACCACCAAGGTCAAAATAATTATCTTGATCAGCATAAAAACATCTTCTTTCTTCAATTAACTTCTAACTTCGCATGAAAAATTTATTTCCTGCAATCCTGCAAAACAGAAATATTATTTGTATTATATAATCTTATCATATCTTAATAAGATAAGGAAAAGGAACCTCAAAGCGGTTTAGTCTGACTGGATTTGCCCTGCCCTGCGAAGTATAATTTATGAAAAGCACTGCCTGATGATTGAAGCAAAGAGGAGAACTAATGAAGCATTTATTTATTATCAATCCAGCGGCCGGCAAGGGAAAAGGTGTTAAATATGTTGAGGCCATAAGAGAACATTTCAAACACAGCCAAGATCACTTTTATATAGAATTTACAAAAGGTCCAGGCGATGCCTCCGGAATAGTCAAAAAATATGTCAATACTGACAATTACAGAGTCTATTCAATTGGCGGAGATGGCACTTTGAATGAAGTCCTGAACGGTATTGTCAGAAGTTCCAGCAGTCTTGCCATAATTCCGACTGGCAGCGGAAATGACTTTTTCAGAAATATCGATGATAAACCCGACGAAAACTTGTTATACAGAACTATACATGGCACAGAAAAATATATTGATATAGGCATAGCAAACGACCGTTATTTTTTAAATGTCGCCTCAGCCGGGATCGATGCCGAGGTTGTATATAGTTCTAACAGATTCAAAAAGCTGCCTCTGTTTAACGGCCTTGCCGCTTATGTTGCTGGAGTTTTTTATACAGTATTCCAATATAAAAGCTTCTCTTCCACCATAAATATTGACAATCTGAAATTCTCTAAAGAAACCCTCTTGTTAGCGGCTGCCAATGGCAAATTTTACGGAGGCGGGATGAAAATTGCCCCTTCGGCTGAGATTGATAATGGCTGCCTTGATATTTACCACATCAGTAAAGCTAATCCCTTGAAAATTCTGCTCTTGTTCCCTCTGTTAGTCAAGGGCCGCCATGAAGCGATTAAAGAAGTTACTTATTATAAATCAAGGAATATTAAAATAAGTTCTGAGGAAGGCTTCCTTTTGAATATAGATGGCGAGATCTCCAGGGTTAGGGAAGCAACTTTTGGCATCATAGCCGACGGACTGAAACTGGTAGTCCCATCGAAGTCTTGAGACTCTTTCCCAGACAACAAACAGCGTCCAAAACCATAAAAGGGCGCACACTTTTCACCTTTCGCTTATTGACTGCTGTGCAATGAGTTATTGCCCGTCCAACAGCTTCAAAATACCCGGAGTCACATCTTCAAGGCTGGCCCACTCGGGCCAATCCACTGACCGATTTGACCAGCACAGGGCAGGGACTGGATTTGTCGTATGCCCTTTAACGGAAAAATCCTCGACATTGCCGTGGTCACTGGTCAGAATCCAGGCCACATCTTCTTTCTCAATAACCGAGAGAAAGCCCGCCACAAAGCTGTCGATGCGTTCAACCAGACTGATTGCCTCCTCCCAAAGCTGCTTGTGTCCCTTGACATCCGTCTGAAAATATTCATATAACGTAAAATCATATCTTAAGGCCAGGTTCCCCAGATTCCGGCCGGCCTCAAACGGAGAAATAACCGGAACCTCTTCCCCCATTTGCACAAGTATCTCATTGGTCATGTCTTGATAGACGGCCAATCCGGCCAGCAAATCGGGAATACGTCGCAAGCGGATACCTCCCGCCAGGGCAGACAGGGTCGAAGCCGTGTGTTTTCTTTTGCCAGCTGCGATCGCTTGATCATAGGCCTTGGAAAACATGTTGGCAAACATGGTCTTTTTCCCGCTTTGGGCCAACTGCTTAAAAATACTCATCTCGGCAATGATCTCGGCTAAAGGTTGATTGGGATAGGCATAGAGATGATGCCCCAGCGCCCGGGCCGCATTTCGGCCAGTCCAAAGGGTTGTCTGACCTGTGGCGCTCTGGGGTATGCCATTAACCCCCAACAAGGTATCCAGTGGTCTAAGCAAAGTATTTTTATTGTTGATACAGCGCTTTCCCCAGAGGTGATGTCCGCCCAGCAATTCGTCCAAGAAAGGAGTTTTTGCCGCCACAATGGGATTATCATCTTTTCTGCCTAATCCAAAACCATCGATAAAGATCATCACCAGGCGCATCTTGTTCCTCCTCCTGTATTTTAAAACCTGTCTGGACCTGAGGTTCGCCGGCAACAGCCGCTTTGATCATTATTTTCCCTGTTATGGAATTGCTCCTGCAGCTTTATTCCGCCATGTCCTTATTTATTATGTGCATATTCAGATTCTTCAAGGCGGACTCCAGGCCCATATTCAAGGTTGCCAATGTTGTAATTCTTCCCAGATCTACGCCAATAGTTACCAGGGTTTGCGCAATAATCGGACTTATTCCGGTCAGAATGCATTCCGCTCCCAGGAGGCGGGCGGCATCCACTGTGCGCATTAACCGGGAAGCCACAGCGGTATCAACAATCGGGAGACCTGTGATATCTATAACGACCTGGGAGGCCTGGGTTTTAATAATTTTGTTGAGGAGGTTTTCCATAATCTGTTTGGCCCGGGCACTGTCTACTTTTCCAATCAAGGGGAGAGCCAGGATTCCCTCCCAAAGCTGAATAACAGGTGTGGAAAGTTCGGCAATTGCTTTGGCCTGCTCTTCCAGCTGTGCCTCGTTCTTTTTACGCTCCGAGATATCATAGGTAAATACGACAACTTTTCTGCTTTCTCGCCCCCCGAGTTTAAAGGCATACAGATCATAGCAGCGTTTTCCTATTGCTGCTTCATTAACGCGCACTGGTTCCCCGGTTAAAGCCACTTTACCGTAGATATCAAACAAACGCTGTTCCGTTTTGGGAGCCAGCTGACTTATTAA
>DDXI01000107.1 GCA_002347475.1 Peptococcaceae bacterium UBA2264 | reverse complement strand
CCTCATTTCTTCCCTGGTAATTCTTAAGATTAACGTTAATCTTAACATATATATCCGGATATTTAAATGAAGATACCTGATAATACTGTATACCTCATCCTTACACCAAGGCTGTAAATTTAACTGCTATCAATCAAAAGTTCCGTAATTGTTACGTTATCAATTACGGAACTCTCATATTAACTGTTAAATTTGGCTCACTTATAAGCTCGGAAATTTGCCTAAAGGATCATTTTAATTTTTCTTTTAACAGTTGATTGACTTTTCCCGGATTAGCTTGTCCCTTTGTTGCTTTCATAATCTGTCCAACCAAGAAGCCCAAGGCCCGGTCTTTACCGGCCCGATAGTCCTCTACCGACTGCTGATTGGCTGCCAAGACCTGATCTATGACAGCTATCAAGGCTCCCTCATCGCTGATCTGAGCCAATCCCTTGTCTTTGATGATATAGCCGGCATCTTTGCCGCTGGTATACATTTCTTCAATAACACTCTTGCCAATTTTACCGCTGATAGTGCCCTTGTCAATAAGCTGCAACAATTCAGCCAGCTGCAGGGGAGAGACAGGAGAAGAACTGACTGCACACTGGTGGGCATTGAGAAGACGGGAAAAATCTCCCATTACCCAATTAGCCAAAATTTTAGCATCATTATAATGGGCCAGAGACTGATCAAAAAAATCTGCCAGGTCTTTGGAATCTGTTAGAACACGGGCATCATATTCGGAAAGCCCCATATTCTGAAAACGTATGCGGCGGGCCGCAGGTAATTCCGGTAACGTTTGCCGTATTCTTTCTACCCATTCCCTGTCAATTACCAGAGGAACCAGATCAGGCTCAGGGAAATAGCGATAATCATGAGCCTCTTCTTTGGAACGTAAGGATATAGTAACACCTTTTCCTTCATCCCAGGTCAGGGTTTCCTGGATAATTCTCTCTCCCTGGTCCAAGAGCCTGGCTTGGCGTTCTATCTCATACTCCAAACATCTTCTGACCGAACTATAAGAATTGAGATTTTTGATCTCTGTCCGGATCCCAAATTCAGATTCCCCCCGAGGGCGTAAAGAAATATTGACATCAAACCGCACCGAACCCTGTTCCAGTTTACAGTCTGATACTTTAGCATATTCCAATATCTGGACCAACTGTTCCAGGTAGGCCAGTACTTCAGGAATCGTTCTCATATCCGGCTCCGAGACGATCTCCAGGAGAGGAACACCGGTCCGGTTATAATCGACAAAAGATCCCTGGGAAGTAGTGATCGTTTCTCCCTTATGCACCAGTTTGCCGGCATCTTCCTCCATATGAGCACGGGTAATCCCAATTTTTTTGGTCTGGTCCTCGATAGTGATTTCCAGCCAACCTTTCAGACAAATTGGGAGATCATATTGGGAGGTCTGATAGTTCTTGGGAAGATCCGGATAATAATAATTCTTGCGATCAAACTTGGAGAATTCGGCAATATGGCAATTCATAGCCAGTCCGGCCTTGATCGCTAAATTAACCACCTCTCTGTTGAGTACCGGTAAGACACCCGGCAGTCCAGAGCACACCGGGCAGACATGAGTATTCTGCTCTCCGCCAAACTCCGTTGTGCAGCCACAGAAAATCTTGGTTTTTGTAGCCATTTCAGCGTGTACTTCAATACCACAGACCATTTCGTAATCGTTGACAGACATTAAGATGCCACCTCCGCCGTCAAATTAGGCTTTAGTTTGTGAAAATCAGTATTCTGTTCGAATGTATAAGCAACCCGATACAGCATACCCTCACCAAAAGCCTTAGTCATCAATTGCAAACCTACAGGTAACCCTCCAGCATATCCTGCCGGGATAGAGATACCCGGTAAACCGGCCAAATTAAGGGGAACAGTACAAATATCCGACATATACATCGCTAAAGGATCAGTCGATTTCTCCCCCAGTTTAAAGGCCGGCGTTGGAGCAGTGGGAGAAAGCAAAACATCGAATTTTTCCAAAGCCCTGTCAAAATCCTGCTTAATCAGGGTTCTGACTTTTTGGGCTTTTAAATAATAAGCATCATAATAGCCGGAACTCAGGGCATAAGTTCCCAGCATTATTCTTCGTTTAACCTCCGGTCCAAAACCTTGAGCCCTGGTCTTTCTAAACATGCTGATAATATCTTCGCTATTTTCGGCCCGGTGACCATAGCGGACACCGTCATAGCGCGCCAGGTTTGAACTGCATTCGGCAGGAGCAATCAGATAATAGGTCGGCATCGCATATTCGGTGTGAGGCATGGAGCATTCGGCTATTTCCGCCCCCAAGTCTTTTAAGGTTTCAATGGCCTTCTGGATGACCCGGCTGACTTCTGCATCAATTCCCTGGCCAAAATACTCACGTGGTATGCCGATCTTAAGACCTTTGATATCGTTTACCAGAAATTTGGTATAATCAGGTTTTTCGTATGGTACGGAGGTCGAATCCTTGGGATCGTGGCCGGCAATGGCATTCAAAACCAGGGCATTGTCCCTGACTGTTTTGGTTACCGGTCCAATCTGATCCAGAGAGGAGGCAAAAGCAATCAGCCCGTAGCGGGAAACTGCGCCGTAGGTAGGTTTCAAGCCTACAACTCCGCAAAAAGCCGCTGGCTGTCTGATTGATCCACCAGTATCAGAACCCAGGGAATATACAGCTTCATCGGCAGCTACGGCCGCAACTGATCCACCCGAAGAACCCCCGGTTACGCGAGTCAGATCCCAGGGATTATGGGTTGGAAAAAAAGCCGAGTTTTCTGTTGAGGAGCCCATGGCAAATTCATCCATATTCAGTTTCCCCAGAACAATAGCCTCCGCCTCCTGCAATCTTTCTACCACTGTTGCGGCATAAGGAGGAATAAAATTCTTCAGCATGCGGGAAGAACAGGTTGTTCTTATCCCCTCCGAACACATATTATCTTTAAAAGCCATAGGTATTCCCGCCAAAGGGCCCAGTTTTTCTCCGCGGGTGATTTTTTTATCCAGTTTCGCAGCCTGATCCAGGGCCATTTCTTCGGTCAAAGTCACAAATGCCTTGACTTTATCCTCAACCTGAGCAATGCGCTGCAAAAAGGCCTGAGCTAATTCGACAGCGCTGATTGTTTTGTTTTCCAGCATAGTATGTAATTCAGCAGCTGATATGGCTGTGATATCCATTAGTCCCTAATCCCCTTTCCGGTTTCCTATACAATTTTGGGTACACTGAAAAAGTTGTTCTCAGCATCTGGAGCATTTGCCAGCACCTTAGCGACAGCCATTGAAGGTTTAACAATATCATCACGCATAACGTTATTTAAAGGCACGGCATGGGCAGTGGGCAATACTTCAGATGTATCCAACTTATCCAATATTGCTGCATACTCCAGTATAGAATTAAGCTGTTCCGTATACTCTTCTGTCTCCTGAGCAGTTAGCTCAAGACGGGCTAACATAGCCACATGTTCAACCTCATGAAGGGAAATTTTCATTACTAGTCACCATCCTTTGGCTCTTCAACTTGTTACACTATTTATTTACTATAGCAAATCTCTGACAGGGGAGCAACTTAAATTGACTGCCAGGCTTTATTCCCAATATTCTCATAGAATAAAAGGAAAATACCCGGTACATGCAGAATAGTATATAACATTCCTGTGACATTATATTGACAATATCGACAAAAAAACAGAGAAATCAAGGGAAAGGAAGTAATGCCAATGGAGCAGAAAATTCAACCTTTCACTAATTTCGTTCCAGGTAATCATCTCGTACTGGGGGCTACCGGCGTCGGAAAAAGTCTCCTTATTCTATCATTACTGCAAACCAAAGAATTTAGTGACAAGGAAACGATCAATATTGTCCTGACCGATTCTGCCAAACTTATCTACCAATATACGATTCCTAACCCGGTGATATCCATTGATCCTTATTCGCCAGATATGCGCTGGATTGCCGAACCTTCAGTTCCGGGCATATACTATTGCGCCTGCGACTATTTGCCTCGAATCGTTACCTTTCTGGAATGTCTAGCCAATTTCACCAGAGGAGACGAAGAAAATCTCAAATATCCCATTCGGCTTTTTATCGATTTCCCGCCTAAATTCTGGCAATACGAATCTGTTATCGAACAAATGGTCAGATTGAACTATATCAGCAATTCCTTATCCGACAATAATTATCATCCTTTAACCCTTTGGACTGTATTTACTTCTCTGAAAGAACTTACTCTGAAAACCAGAAAAATTTTGGATCAAACGCATCTGGTCATCCTGAAACCAATACCTCTATCCTGGTTCAGAGAGATTGTCGCCAGTCTGGAAGAACAATTTCCTGATCTGAAAAACCTGGATTTCGCTACCGAAAATAACGTAGGCTTTTTTTATCTGCCTCATAATGGAAATAACATTTATAGTCAAGACAGGATTCACTTGGATATCTGATTTCACCATGACCTGAAAATTGAACAGAGCCTAAGTTAATTATAAATCCAGCTATAAATCCAGCCCTAAACAGCGGATATCGAATCAATCCTTTTCCAGATATTCTCTTTCGAATTCATCTTCTGACAAAACCGGTATTCCTAATTCCTGGGCTTTAGTTAGTTTTAAGCCGGGCTTTTCGCCGGCAACAACAAAGGCTGTTTTCTTGCTGACACTGCTGGCCGCCTTTCCGCCCCGTTCTTCGATAAATGTTTCGATCAGCCGGCGGTCCCAGCGCTGCAGCTTACCGGTGACAACGATACTTTTACCCAGGAATAGCTGAGGATGCGCCAGTTCAGCAGCAGTCATTCCGACCCCGGCTGCTTCTAATTTTGCCAGGATATCCTGTGTGCTTTTAAGATTAAAAAAGTGAGCAATGCTGTAAGCAATCGTGGGACCAATATCCGGTATGGCCTGTAATTCCTCTGGCCCTGCTTCTTTTATTTTACTCATAGACAGATAGTATCGGGCTAAAATTTTGCTGGCTTTTTCGCCCACATAAGGAATACCCAAGGCAAAGATCAGAGCTGCCAGACCCCTGGTTTTACTGACTGCAATAGCTTTGAGTAAGTTTTCGGCGGACTTTTTGGCAAACCGTTCCAGCTTGACAAGCTGTTCAAATTCCAATGTGTACAAATCTGCCGCATCTTTTATCAGCCCTGCCTCCAATAATTGCTGAACAACCGCTGGTCCCAGGCCATCAATATCCATGGCATCACGGGAAATAAAATGAATAATCGATTCCCGTTGTCTGGCAGGACAGGCCTTGTTGTTGCAGCGCCAGGCAACTTCACCTGTTTTACGCTCTGTCACACTGCCGCATTCCGGACAGTTAGCAGGCATGGCAAAAAGTCTTTCCCTGCCGCTGCGTTTCTCAGTTAAAACACGAACAACCTCCGGGATAATATCCCCGGCTTTATGTATCAGGACATGATCGCCTATTCTGATATCCTTTTCCCTGATATAATCTATATTATGGAGAGTAGCTCTGCTGACTGTTGAACCAGCCAGGGCTACTGGTCTAAGAACGGCAGTAGGGGTAAGAACACCGGTACGGCCAACATTGATGATTATTTCCTGAACTTCCGTTTCAGCCTGTTCAGCAGGAAATTTATAAGCAATAGCCCAGCGGGGACTCTTGGCGGTATATCCCAATTCCCTTTGCTGACCCAAATCATTAACCTTGATTACCAAACCGTCAATTTCATAAGGAAAGTTGTGTCGCTCAGAGGTCAATTCCTGACAATAGGAAATGACCTCTTCAATATTTTTACATACTCTGTATTTCGGATCAACTGTAAAACCCTGCTTCGCCAGGTACTTCAAGACCTCTGTCTGGGTGCCGACAGCCAATTCGCTGATTGCGGAGATCTGGTAGGCAAAATAATCCAAGCGGCGCTGGGCAGTCACCCGGGAATTAAGCTGGCGCAGAGAGCCGGCAGCGGCATTGCGCGGATTAGCAAATGCAGTCTGGCCCTCCTCTTCACGCTCCTCATTAAGTCTGGCAAAGGAGGCCTTGGGCATATAGCCCTCTCCGCGCACATCCAGCCGGGGAAGAGGATATTTCAGACGCAAAGGCACTGAAGCTATTGTTCGGACATTGGCAGTTATTTCTTCGCCTGTTTCCCCATCACCCCTGGTTGCTCCCCGGACCAAGATACCTTGTTCATAAGTCAAAACCACTGTCAGACCATCAACTTTTAATTCTACAACATATTCCACAGGGGCAACTGCCGTCTGAATGCGGCGGTCAAACTCGCGCAGTTCCTCCATACTGAAAGCATTATCCAGACTTAAGAGCGGTTCTATATGCCGCACCTTGGAGAACTCTTTAGCTACAATTCCCCCGACTCTTTGGGTGGGCGAATCAAGGGTGACCAGTTCCGGATACCTGGCCTCGAGTTCTGCCAGTTCGCGCAGCAGGGCATCATATTCAGCATCACTGATCTTGGGCTGATCCAAGCCGTAATATTCAAGGTTAGCCTGCTCAATTTTTTGGCGCAAGATCTGCAAACGTTCCCGGTCAGAATTCAAACAACGTTCACTTCCTTTTTATAACCTGGTTATTTTAGCATACTCGGTGGCAATCTGTTTAAGCTGCCCCTGAAAATTAACAGTCAAGATCGTTTCCCGGCCTTTGCCTTTGACAGCCATAATGATCCCCTGGCCAAACTTATCATGCCCTATTTTATTGCCGACCAGAAAATCTTCCTGGTTGTTGGCTACCAGCGGTGTGCCTAATTTACGGGCCGGCGAGCCGAAGGCCGAGGCCGGCATACCAGCAGCAGGCGTCCGGCTGCCGTATTCCACATTTCCAGCTTTTTTGCTGGCCTGCCGGGCAGGAGGATCACTGGGATCTTTTTCATTCAAAAGGTTATAGGGTATCTCCTCCAGGAAACGGGAACGGCGGTTATACTGTCTGCGTCCGTAGAGCATCCTATGATCGGCGTAACTGAGATAAACCTTCTCCCTGGCCCTGGTAAGAGCCACATAACACAAGCGTCTCTCCTCTTCCACCAGTCCCGGTTCCAACTGGGAACGGCTGCCGGGAAATATTCCTTCTTCCATTCCGACAACAAAGACAACCGGAAACTCCAGGCCCTTAACACTGTGCATCGTCATCAAAATTACCGCTGCTTCCCGCTGGTCAAGCTGATCTGTCTCAGCCACCAGAGAAACTTGTTCCAGAAAACCGTTAAGCCCCGGAATATATTCCACTCCAAATTCGTCCTCCAAGGGCTTATTTTCATGGGCTTTAAGATCATATTCCGCAGTAACAGAGAGAAATTCGGCCAGATTTTCCAGACGAGCCTGAGACTCCGTTGTGTTATCAGCACTTAACAAATCCTTATAACCTGTCCTGCTCAAAATTTCCTCAGCAATTTTGGTAACCGACTTCTCTGCCTGGGCCAGTTCTTTCAGATCCTTCATAAGTCTGGCAAAAGCCAGCAGGGATTTGCGTGCTCTGGGCTGCAATTCAGGAATATATTCCGCCTCCAGGACAGCCTCAAGTACCGGCATATTTTGTTCCTCAGCATATTCCAGTACTTTGGCTGAAGCAGCATCACCCAGCCCTCTTTTGGGAACATTAAGAATACGGCTGAAATTCACTTTATCGGCCGGATTGGCTAATACCCGTAAATAGGCCAGGATATCCTTGATCTCCAAGCGCTCATAAAATTTATGCCCGGAGAAAATGCGGTAAGGAATGCCTTCTTTCATTAAGCGTTCTTCCAGAACACGGGACTGGGCATTTGTCCGATAGAGCACGGCAAAATCGTTAAAAGGACGTCCTTCCAGATTATGCAAGCGCTGGATTCGTTCCACCACATAGCGGGACTCGTCATGCTCATCATCTGCCGCATAAAAAACAAGCGGGGATCCCTGGGGATTTTCCGTCCAAAGCAACTTTTCCTTGCGTTCCCGATTATTGCCGACAACCGAATTTGCGGCCTGCAGGATCGATTGGGTGGAACGATAATTCTGTTCAAGTTTAAGCACTTTGGCCTCAGGATAATCCCGCTCAAAATCCAGAATATTTCGGATATCAGCTCCGCGCCAGCTGTAAACCGACTGATCATCATCCCCAACCACACAAAGATTGCGATATCTGCCGGCTAACATCTTCACCAGACTGTATTGCGCATAATTCGTATCCTGATATTCGTCAATCAGAATGTAACGGAACCTTTCCTGGTAGCGTTCCAGCACTTCCGGGTTTTGGCCTAATAAAATCACAGTAAGCATAATTAAGTCATCAAAATCCAGGGCATTGCTGGCTTTTAATTTTTTGTGATAGAGGCGGTATACTTTTGCAGCTTGCTCCTGGAAATAATCCGCAGCCCGCTCTTCGAAATCTGCCGGATTCCAAAGCTTGTTTTTAGCCTCACTGATCACAGCCCCAACAGCCCTGGCCGGAAATTTCTTTTCATCAAGATTACACTCTTTCAGACACGTTTTGACAACAGCCTTCTGGTCATTGCTGTCATATATCACAAAGTCATGAGCATAACCCGGCAGATAACCAATCTCCTGGCGCAGGATGCGGACACAAGCTGAGTGAAAGGTTGAGACCCAAAGGCCGCGGCCGGCGCTGCCTGTCAAAGCCCCTACTCTTTCCCGCATTTCCTGAGCCGCCTTGTTGGTAAAGGTAATCGCCAGGATTTCCCACGGTTCAACGCCCTGAGCTATCAGGTAAGCAATCCTGTGGGTCAGCACTCTGGTTTTTCCGGAACCAGCGCCCGCTAAAATCAAAAGAGGTCCTTCTCTATATTTAACTGCCTCCTGTTGGACAGGATTCAAATCTTCCAACCGGTACATCTTCCTCTTCCACCTCATTTCTTCTCTAATTATAACATAACCTCTGTGTCCAAAGCTGCTTTTCCCTATTCCTATTCCTGATCATGCCCCCGTCAGCCGGCCAGAATGCCCATCTCAGAGATCGTTTTCTTGTTTTTCCATCTTTTCCGAATTTACTAAACTTCAAACCTCTGATTCAAACTTCGTTTAATCTGCAAAATTCTGAAAAAAAAACAAGGTCAAGAACAGCTAAAAGCTGTATAATTTTAATAAACATTTTTTCCAATCATCTTATTATCTCTTAAATCGCTTCATTCGGATCGCATATTATATCTAAATAAGGAGGACTGCCCAGTATGATTCTCTCAGGAAAAGAAATAAAGAAGCAGCTCGGAAAGTCAATTTTTATCGAGCCATTCAACGACAGTCAGCTTAATTCCAACAGTTACAACCTTACCCTGCATAACGAATTGCTGGTCTACATGGAGCCGGTTCTCGATATGAAAAAAAAGAATGCAGTCCAAACCTTGCTGATTCCTTCAGAAGGTTTGATCCTGCAGCCAGGTATTCTCTATCTGGGCAGAACAAACGAATATACCAGAACGGAGAGTTATGTGCCCATGTTGGAAGGCCGATCTTCGATCGGCCGTCTGGGCCTCTATATTCATGTGACCGCCGGGTTTGGGGACGTAGGATTTGCCGGTTACTGGACACTGGAAATGCATTGCATCCATCCCATTCGTATCTATGCCGGGGTAGAGATCTGCCAAATTTTCTATCATACCATCCAGGGAGAATATAACAAATATACCTCTGCCAAATATCAGAATAACCGGGGAATCCAGGCCAGCAAGCTTTACCTGGATTTTGACAAGCAGCAATCAAATATTTCGCCTGGAGAAAATCTTTAAGGCCAGGCTGAGAAAAAAGCCAATATAGACAGCCGTATAGACCAACATCCACCCGCTGGGTTCATCATTTGTTCAGCGAGATATTTTTCTAGAACAGCTCCTGACAGGCATTTTTGATTCTTCGTAAGCCCTGCAGTAAAAGAGCGCGGGGACAGGCTATATTTATCCTCTCGAAACCATTCCCGCTCTGCCCAAAAACAGAGCCGTCATTCAAAGCTACCCTGGCTCTGTTCAACAAAAATTCTTTCAGGGCAGCCGGTTCAAGCCTCAAATCCCGGCAATCCAGCCAGGCCAGATATGTCCCCTGGGGTTTTATCAGCTTGATGCGGGGAATTTCCCTGGCAATAAATTCACTTAAACATTTTAGATTATCCTCTAAATAGCCCAGAAGCTGTTCCAGCCACTCTTCCCCCTGGCTGTAGGCTGCTTCCTGAGCAGTTATTGCAAAAGTATTGGGGCTATGGATCTGATTAAGCTCCAAAATACTTCGGAATTTTCTGCGCAGAACAGGATTGGCGATGATAATGTTGGATATCTGCAAACCTGCCAGATTAAAAGTTTTGCTGGGAGAGGTGCAGACAACAGTATTTTGGGCAAGTTCTGCCGAAAGAGCGGCCAATGGTATATGCTTATACCCCGGAAAAATTATATCCGAATGAATTTCGTCAGCCACGATAATAATGTTATTTTTAAGACAAATTTTGCCCAGAGCCATTAGTTCTTCTTTATCCCAAACTCTGCCCACAGGGTTGTGAGGGTTGCAGAGAAAAAAAAGCTTAACCCTGGTATCGAGCTGCCTCTCCAAATCAGCCAGATCCATCACATATTGTTCCCCGGCTAATTGCAAGGGATTATTCAGGATTTCGCAGCCATTATTTTTGATAACCCGAAAAAAGGGATGATAGACCGGCTCCTGAACAACAACCCTGTCACCAGGATTGGTAAAGGCTTTGACCAGCCAGTGCAGGGCCGGAACAACCCCGGGACAAAAAGTAATCCACTCCTTCTCGATCCTCCAGTTATGGCGTTTTTCCATCCAAGTGATTAATGAGTCATAATGGCCCTCAGAGCCCCGGGAATACCCGTAAATTCCATGTTTTACTCTCCTGATAAGAGCCTCGATCACCGGCTGAGGTGCCGCAAAATCCATATCGGCAACCCACATCGGCAAAACATCTTCAGCGCCAAAACATTCCTTGTTGAAATTCCACTTTACTGAATCTGTGTTTTCCCGGTTTATAATCTGGTCAAAATTATAGTTCATCCTCTGCTCTTTCCCCTCTTTTTGGCATCATGAAAAGATATTTTCCCTCGTTAATTTTGTCTCCTGAAAAGGCTGCAGTGTCAGGTTTCTTTTCTATTGTTCTATTTTACTACAAACAGAGCTTGTTTTCTCCTGATACTGCTGCCTTGCGCCATTACTGAACGAACGTTAAGGCAGAGCAGCGTTAAACATTATCTCTCAAGTAAAAAAGGGATGTCCCCTTGAACAATTTTTTGTTCATACTTCCGGGACATCCCATTTTATATTTTCTTTGCAGGTAAATGTTTTTGAATAATATCCATTAAAAGCTCGCGATCTGCTTCTCGTTTGATAAAATCCAGTTTCTCGACATTAATTTTCAGAAGAGCAGAACTTTTATAATTATCATAATAATGGCTGTAAACCTCATGTAACATATACCAATAACTGTCCGGCATTTTTAACTCCTCTGCGCGGCCGCGCTGCCTGATGCGGCGAACGGCTTCATCAGCCGATACCTCCAGATAGATGACCAGTTGGGGCGGATTCAGAGTGGCAATCAGGCTGTGAAAAAGCGTTTGGTAAACATAATGCTCTTCCGGCAGCATATCTCCTGTTTTACGGTAGAAATCCGCAAAAATAGGATCAGAAAATATGGAACGATCCATAACAGTATTTTTTAACTCTGATGCCGCCAGATATTGAGCATATCTGTTGTTCAAAAAACTAATCTGCATGGGAAAACACCAGCGATTTCCTACTTCAAAAAATTTCCCCAATAAATTGTGCTCATCGCGAAAAATTTCTTTGTAGGCTGATAAATCAAAACGTTCTGTCAGAATATCAATCAAGGATGTTTTTCCAACTCCGGTAGTCCCATCAATAACAACACTGACACCATTTCCCATTTATTCACCTCCCCCCGGATTACAAAGAATTATTTGTTCCAGGCAGCAGTTAATAATATTCCTTGGTATGAACGATTCTTTTCTTGATTTTAGTAGTCTGTTGCTCAAGCTGATAAAGCGTCTTGCCAAACGGTTGCTGTTCATATTATAGTAAGCATAAAAAACGAGTAGGGAGTGTATCACGAAGTGAAAGATTCTTTAAAACCAGGTCTGGAATACGAATTCAAGTTCAAAATTCCAGAAAACAAAACTGTTCCTTATCTTTTCGCTGAAGCTACAGAATTTCAGGTTATGCCCAAGGTCCTGGCCACAGGGTTTATGGTAGGCTTATTTGAATGGGCCTGTATTAAAGCCCTCACCCCGTATTTAGACTGGCCTGAGGAACAAAGTGTCGGAACTGCTGTTAATATCAGCCATACTGCCGCTACGCCGCCCGGTTTTACGGTATCAGTTAAAGTAAGATTGGCAAAAGTGGAAGGCAAAAAACTTTTGTTTCAGATAGAAAGTCGGGATGACCTGGATCAGATCTCAACAGGTACCCATGAAAGGTTCATAATCAATGCCGCTAAGTTTAATGCTAATGTTGATAAAAAGGCCAAGAGCTTAAATCCCTAAATTCAGACATATCCGGCCGGGTTATACACTGAACCGGGCAAGAGATTTCTTCCTAAATTCGGTAAATTGCAAAACAGAATAATGCTAAGCAGATCAGCACCAGGAAGTCAGAACGAAAAGACGCTCTGACTTCCTTAATTTTAGCATTTGACCCTTTAGTTTGCGCTCATTAATCGGTTTTTGTCCATCTTAACGCCACTCCGCCCCAGGTTAATCCTGCTCCAAAAGCAATAAGTAAAAGCAGATCACCATTTTTGATCCGGCCGGCCTTGAGGGCATCATCCATTGCCAGGGGTATTGTAGCACTGGAATTATTGCCATATTTGGCTATAGATAGAAGTACTTTATCCATAGGAAGACCCAAGCGTTTGGCTGCTGCTTCAATTATGCGGGCATTGGCCTGATGAGGAATAAGAAAATCGATATCGGATATGCTCAAACCTGCTTTTGCCAAAACTTCTTCAGCTATTTCAGGCAATTTACGTACAGCAAATTTAAAAATCTCCGGCCCGCTCATTTGTAAAAGGTGCAGATTTTTTTGGACAGTCTCCATAGTAGCAGGCAGGCGCGATCCCCCGGCCGGCTGAAAAAGGTATTTTCCGCCCCTGCCGTCGGCACCCAAAGTAAAAGATAATACCCCGCCGTCCGCTGCTCCGGGCTGCAATACTACCGCCCCGGCACCATCGGCTAATAAGACACAAGTTGATCTGTCACTCCAATTTGTAACCTTGGACAAGGTTTCAGTACCGATAAGCAAGATATTGCGGTAGGCACCGGTGGCGATATACTGGGCACCTGTTACCAGGGCATAGACAAACCCTGTGCAACCTGCCCCCAAATCAAAAGCCGGCGCCTCAGTGATCCCTAATTGTTCCTGAATAACACAAGCTGTCGAAGGAAATAACATATCAGGGGTTACAGTGGATACTATAATCAAATCAATATCAGCAGCAGTCACCCCGGCATTTTTCATAGCTCTTTGAGCAGCAATCACACCTAAATCAGAAGCTGCTTGCTCAGCAGAGGCGATATGTCTTTCCTGGATTCCGGTTCGTTCCCGGATCCATTGATCATTCGTATCCACGATCTTTTCCAAATCAAAGTTGGTCAGAATTTTTTCCGGTACGTAAGTCCCGATACCAGCTATATGAGCCTTAAGAAGTGCTGAATTCAAAATAAGCTCCTCCTATTGTCAGCTTTGCTTCAGTTCAGTCAGGCAAAGCAGTTATTGGTCAACGATTTATTTCCGGCGCCTGGTCAGCTCGGCAGCAATCTCAGATAAACCGACACCGCGTTCTTCCAGCATGACAACCAAATGATACATTAAATCGGCAACTTCATAATAAATCTCATCAGGAGCTGCATTCTTGGCCGCAATAATTATTTCGGCTGTTTCTTCTCCCACTTTTTTCAGGATCTTATCGATACCTTTCTCGAAGAGGTAAGTCGTATAAGCGCCTTCCGGCCGTTCCAGATTACGGCCGTGTATAACCTGGGCCAACTGCTCCAGGACTGTGCCCAAAGGCAGGATCGGTTTTTGTTCCGGAGTTCCCTCGATTTGAAAGTTATCTTTACCTGCAAGATAATGGAAACAGGAAAAATAATTTTCATGACAGGCCATACCTGTCTGTTCAACTGTCAGTAAAAGAGTATCCTGGTCACAGTCAAAACGAATATCCACGACTTTTTGGGTATGACCGGATGTTTCACCTTTACGCCATAAGCCTTGCCTGCTCCTGCTGTAAAACCAGGCTCGTTTCTCCTTCAGAGTCAGCTGCAAAGCCTCGGCATTCATGTAAGCCAGCATCAGGACTTCCCGGGAATCCACATCCTGAACAATGGCCGGAATCAGACCGTCAACATTCCAGCGAATGTTCCCAGCCAGCCAGGCTTGTCCCCCGATTTCCTGAGTACTTTGTTCTAAATCCATTTTTTCACCCTTCTCTCTCCACTATATCCTTACAAATATTTGTATTTATTTCATGTCTTAGATATCATGCCTCGAATTTCTGCCCCTGTTCTCGTCTATCGCGCTTCGTATATTCCGCCTTAAATTCACGCCTCGAGCTTCGTTCCTCACACCTCAATTTTTATAGTCTTACAGGAATATGGCGTTTTTTCAGGTAAGTTTTTGTTTCAGCTATACTGTATTCCCGGTAGTGAAAAATCGAAGCTGCCAGAACAGCATCTGCTTCCCCCAAGGTCAAGCCCTCGGCCATATGCTCCAGGGTTCCCACCCCGCCGCTGGCTATTATGGGCATCGACACGGCTCTGCTCACTGCCCTGGTCAACTCTAAATCATAGCCTGATTTGGTTCCATCCCTGTCCATCGAAGTCAGGAGGATTTCTCCCGCTCCCATTGCTTCTGTCTTTTCAGCCCATTGCAGAACATCTATCCCTGTTGGAGTTCTGCCGCCATGAATATAAACCTCCCAGCGTCCAACTCCCACCTGACGGGCATCGATAGCTACAACAATACACTGGCTGCCAAAGGCATAGGCTCCTTCCTGAATAAGCTGCGGATTTTGCACAGCCGATGTATTCAGTGAAACTTTATCAGCCCCTGCCCGCAGGACCAGGCGTATGTCTTCAATACTGCGCAAGCCTCCCCCTATCGTGAAAGGGATGAAAACTTGCTCTGCTGTCCGTCTCACAACGTCTATCATCGTTTTCCGGCCGTCAGAGGAGGCCGTAATATCTAAGAAAACAAGTTCATCGGCACCTTCCCGGTCATAAAGAGCCGCCAGCTCCACCGGATCTCCGGCATCACGCAGCTGTACAAAATTAGTTCCCTTGACTACCCGCCCAGCATGAACATCCAGGCAGGGAATAATACGTTTAGCGAGCATTTTTTGCCACCTTATCCTCTTCTGATGAGTAAGCTACAGCCAAAGCCTCTTTTAAGGTAAAGGCACCGGAATAGAGAGCTTTGCCAACAATGGCGCCTTCGATCGAGATCCCTTTATTGACCTCGTTTTGGATATCCTGCAAATCGTGCAGGACCGTAATTCCGCCGGAAGCAATCACCGTCACACCGGTTTCCTGAGCCAGTTGCACAGTACTGGCCAGATTCAGGCCCTGGAGCATGCCGTCCCGGGCAATATCAGTAAATATGATCCTCTTTACTCCCACTGCCTTCATAGCCAGAGCCAGTTCGACAGCACTAAGTTTAGTGGCTTCCGACCAACCCTGGACCGCTACCATACCATCCCGGGCATCTATACCGACAACAATCTGCTCCCCATAGCGGCGGACAGCCTCCCGTACCAATTCAGGTTCCCTGACAGCGATTGTGCCCAGTATAACCCGGCTTACTCCCAATTTCAGGAGTTCCTCGATTCGCTCCAGAGTGCGGATCCCGCCGCCTACCTGAATTTTCATCTTAGAGCCGACAGCCCGCACAATGTCCTGAATGGCCTGATCATTTACCGGTTTTCCGGCAAAAGCGCCGTTTAAATCAACAACATGCAGAAACTCTGCCCCTTGCTCCAGAAAATTCTTGGCAACATCTGCCGGATGATCGGCATAAATAGTAGCGTCTTCCAGACGACCCTGCAGCAGCCTGACTGCCTTTCCCTCTTTAAGATCAATAGCCGGAAATATCCGCATTCCTTTTCACCAACTTCCCAAAATTTTTCAAGACAGCCAAGCCCCAGAAACTGGATTTTTCCGGGTGAAATTGGGCTCCCCAAATTTGGCCTTGGCCCACCAGGGCCGGAAAACGAACTCCATACTCACTGAATCCAATCACAACTTCTTCATCATCCGGAACAGCATAATAGGAATGGACAAAATAAAAATATGTATTATCAGGTATCCCCTCCAGCAGAGGGTCCTCCCGTACTATTTGCACATTGTTCCAACCCATTTGCGGTACTTTAAGCCCGGCAGGAAATCTAACCACCCGACCGGGAATGAGACCCAGCCCCTGATGCTCCCCATGCTCCTCCCCGATATCAAAAAGCACCTGCATTCCCAGACAAATTCCCAGAAAAGGCTTATCTGAGCGGGCATAGGATAACAAGGGATCTATCCATCCCCCCCGCCGCAAGGCATCCATCGCATCTGCAAAAGCCCCGACCCCGGGAAGAATAACTCCCTGAACTACCGCCAGTTCTGCCGGATCTGTTAAAATTTCGGAGGTAAAACCCACCTTCTCCAAGCCCTTTTCCACGCTGCGCAGGTTACCCCGTCCGTAGTCAACAATACCGATCACTCAAATCACCCTCCGGTAAGCCATATTTTACTCTATAATACTCCTTTGGTGGATAGAATTCCGCTGAAACGGGTATTGACACGCACGGCCAAGCCCAAAGCCCGTCCCACTCCTTTAAAGACAGCCTCTAAAATATGGTGACGGTTTTTGCCGCTCAGAAGACGGATATGCAGGGTCAAGCCAGCCTGAACTGCCAGAGCGCGAAAAAACTCTTCCGCCATTTCGGCTGGAAACCCGCCAACATTACCGCCGGCACACTCCACATCCCAAACCAGATAGGGGCGGTTGGAAATATCCAGGGCAACCTGCACCAGAACTTCATCCATCGGCAGCAAAGCTTCTCCCAGACGTTCTATCCCCTTTTTGTCGCCGACAGCATCACGGAAGGCCTGACCAACAGCAAGGCCGCAATCTTCAATAGTATGATGCTGATCCACCTCCAGATCTCCCCTGGCAGTCAGCTGCAAATCAAAATAAGCGAACCGGCACATAGAACTGAGCATATGATTAAAAAAACCGATACCGCTTTCAATTTCCGCCTCCCCTGTCCCGTCCAGTCTCAGCTGAACATTGATTGTGGTTTCCCGGGTTTGACGCTCCACAGTTCCTTCACGCACCTCTATCTTCCCCCTCACTGTTCCGACTCTTTAATAGCGCCTCTTTCCGAGGCAATGGCCCTGATAGCCTGAATAAATGCTGAATTTTCCTCGGGAAGACCGGCACTGACCCGTAAACATTTTCCCAAAACAGGTAAATCGCCCATATGCCGAAGCAAAAAGCCGCTAGCCAAAAGCTTTTCGGCCCAAATATCAGGGTCATCAGGCTGAAATAAAATAAAATTGGCTTGAGTAGGATATACTTTAAAACCCGGAATTTCACTCAAGGCCTTGGCAAGTCTGGCTGTTTCAGCTTTTATTTCGGCGATTTGAGCCTGGTACTTTTCCAGATAGCGGACTGCCACAATCCCGGCTCTTTGGGTAAATACATTGACATTAAACGGTTGTTTGACACGATTAACCAACTCAATGGTTGTCGCTTGGCCCAGCAGATAGCCCAGTCTTAATCCAGCCAGAGCAAAAGCCTTGGAAAAGGTCCGCATAACTAAAAGGTTGGGATGATTTCTGATCTCATCAATTATGGATTCTCCGGAGAATTCAGCATAGGCTTCATCCATAATAATTACTTTGCCGGTCTCTGCCACTAATCGCAGGAGTTCCGTCCGCTCGAATAAGGTTCCGGTAGGATTGTTGGGACTGCACAGGATTATGGTGCTGACCTCAGGAGAACTTGCCGCTGCCAAAACACCCTCGGTATCCAGATAGAGACCCTGACGCAGAGGCACCCTGATAACAGCAGTAGCCGTTACACAGGCCGCAGCATCATACATACCAAAGGTGGGGGGATGCAAAACAACTGCTTTGCCCACCCCGCCAAAAGTTGCCAGGATAAGCTGAATAACCTCGTCAGAACCATTACCTATCAGAATTTCATCGCTGCTTACTCCCGCGTAGCCGGCAATTGCTGCTTTCAATTCCCGGGCACTGCTATCCGGGTAACGGTTAAAAACGATGTCTTCCCTAAATAAAGCCTCTCTCATACCTGCCGGCCAGGGAAAAGGATTTTCATTGGCATCCATTTTGACAACTCCCGGATAGAGATGACTTTGATAGGCTCGCAGTTCCCTGATTTCAGGACGAATCAGCTCCTGAAGATTGACTGTGATTCCACTGCTAGTTTTCATCGAATCTTACCTCTACAGCCCGGGCATGAGCTTCCAAGCCTTCCCGTCTTGCTAAAAGAGCAATTTTTGCGGCGTCTTTTTCCAGAGCCTCCCGGGAATATCCGACAACATTGATTTTCTTCACAAAAGTGTCCACATTCAAAGGTGAATAAAAACGAGCTGTCCCACCGGTAGGCAGAACATGATTAGGGCCGGCAAAATAATCTCCAACCGGTTCGGGCGAAAAACGTCCCAAAAAAACAGCTCCGGCATTACGCACTCGTCCCAGCCAAGCCACAGGGTCATTAACCACCAGCTCAAAATGTTCAGGGGCAATGATGTTCGCTAAAGCCATTCCCTCCTCCAGATCGGAAACCAGAATGACAGCACCATAATTTTCCCAGGAAGAGCGGGCAATTTCCGCCCGTGGCAGAGTCGCCAATTGACATTCCACCTGGATAATCGTTTTTTCCAAAAGATCCCGCTCCGGCGAAACCAGAATTGCCGAGGCCAGACGGTCGTGTTCAGCCTGGGACAAGAGGTCGGCCGCTAATTCTGCCGGATCAGCACTCTCATCGGCCAAAATGAGAATCTCACTCGGTCCGGCCAGCATGTCGATATCGACCAGGCCGAAAACCTGTTTTTTGGCCAGGGTTACATATATATTTCCCGGGCCAGTTATCTTGTCAACCGAGGAGATTTGTTTGGTTCCATAAGCCAGGGCTGCAATACTTTGAGCCCCTCCTATTTTGTACACTTCATTGACACCGGCTTCAGCAGCCGCCACGAGCACCTCAGGCAAAAGTTTTCCATCTTTTCCAGGCGGGCTGACCATGACAATTTCTTCGACCCCAGCCACAACTGCCGGCAAGGCATTCATTAAAACCGAGGAGGGATAAGAGGCTGTGCCCCCTGGGACATAAATGCCTACCCGCTGCAGGGGCCGTAACAATTGCCCAAGCAGACTTCCATCCTCAGCAGGTTCCAGCCAAGATGTGCGCTTCTGTTTTTCATGAAAACAAAGGATATTTTTTCTGGCCTCCCGAATCGCTTCCAGATATTCCTTATCAACCTGCTCATAAGCCTCTGCCCATTCCTGGGAGGTGACTTGCAAGCCGCATTCCCGTAAATCAACCTCATCAAATTCTTCGGTTAACTGGTAGAGGGCTTCATCCCCCTCCTCCCGGACTTTCCTCAGAATCCCGGCCACTTGTCTTTCCAATTTTTCGTCATCGCCATAAGATTTACGGGTTAGACGCTGTAAATCCAATTCACTGATCCTTTCTATTTTCACTGGAGTATTACCCCCCTTTGCTCCAAAATAAACCCGGCAAGCTGACTCTCTTAAGCAACCCCATTGACATGTGTCCTCAGACACTCGACTAATTCGTGAATTCTTTCATATTTCATCCGGTAAGCAACACGATTGGCTATCAGGCGGGTGGTTGCTTCCAGAATCGGGGCTACTTCCAGCAAATGATTTTGCACCAGAGTTTTTCCTGTGGAAACTATATCCACTATCATTTCCGCCAGCCCGACCTCGGGGGCCAATTCTATATTGCCGTGCAGTTTAATGGTCACCACCTGCATGCCTGACTGAGAAAAAAAGGTATGGGCTACTCTGGGAAATTTAGTAGCTACCCGCTGATGGTTAAGAACACTGAGATCATACTCTCCGTTGGGCAGCAAAGGCGGTACCTTATC
Organism: Peptococcaceae bacterium UBA2264; assembly: GCA_002347475.1. Taxonomy (GTDB): domain Bacteria; phylum Bacillota; class Desulfitobacteriia; order Desulfitobacteriales; family Desulfitobacteriaceae; genus UBA2264. The sequence continues at coordinate 1,074 of DDXI01000107.1, read as the reverse complement.
TTCCGGCATAGCCACCACAAAACGACAGTAACCGAACTTTAAGTCCAGGAGTTCGGCCACGTCCTTATTTTCTTCTAACAAGGTATCTTTACCAACAAAGCCAATATCCGCTGCTCCATATTCCACATAAGTCGGGATATCTGTCGGACGGCAGATGATTATCCTGGTCTGAGCCTCAGGAAAGTCAAAATAGAGATGACGGGAATCCCCATCAACCTGAAGACAATCCAAACCAGTCTTATTTAACAATTGTATAGAGTCTGTCAATAATTTCCCCTTGGGTAAAGCAATAGTTAAGAAATTACGCGGCACAAATCCATCCCCTTTAATCTGATGCATAATGCATAATTCGTAATGCACAAGGCTCGATACCAAATATTCCAAAGCAAAGACTTTTCTGCTTTAGTTAGTTAAAGTATTAGCATAGTAGTATTATAACAGTTAAATTGCCTCCCGACAACCCTTATTCGATACCCGATAGGCGATACATGATGTACAATCTTCGAACCTCGATCCCCTATCCTCAAATATTCAGTCTCCCATTAAAATGCCCAGGCTGCGGGCAGCTAATAAAACTGGATCATTCATTTGTACTAATTTTAATTGATTCACAGCCTGACTAATTGGGACCCGCACAATGTCTGTGCATTGCAGAGCCACCATTTTTCCATAATCTTTTGCCAGAGCAGCTTCAATTGCGGCTACACCGTAACGAGTGGCCAAAACACGATCATAAGCATTTGGTGAACCTCCTCTCTGGATATGTCCCAGTACAGTCACCCGGGTTTCTGTTTTAGTATAATCTTCCAATTCCTTCCCCAGCTTGGAACCGATTCCCCCAAGTTTCAGGGGATCCGCCCGGCCGATTATTTGCCTTTCTACGACCATCTCGCCACCCAAAGGCCTGGCTCCTTCAGCTACCACAAAAATACTGAATCTTTTGCCTTTTTTAGCCCTGAGTTCAACGGTCTTAACAACTTTTTCAAATTGATAGGGAATTTCCGGGATAAGAATAACATCTGCTCCCCCGGCAATACCGGCATAAAGCGCTATCCAGCCGGCATACCTGCCCAT
>DDXI01000066.1 GCA_002347475.1 Peptococcaceae bacterium UBA2264 | reverse complement strand
GTTCCTGATCACGCTGAACCCGATATGACTTGCCGGTTAAAAGATAATAAACTCCCTCCAGAATGTTGGTCTTTCCTTGGCCGTTCAAACCAAAAAAAACGTTGATCCCTGCTGTCGGCACCACAATTTCTTTTTCGTAATTTCTAAAATCTTCGAGCTGCAGTCTGCAAATCATATTTTTAAGTTGTTCTTACAGGAAGCAATAAATACAAATAATCTGGATTATCCACTATTCTGATAACTCCAGGACTGTAGGAACCGGAAAATTCTACCTCAATCTCTTCACAATCGATTATTTTTAGAACATCCAGCAAAAACTTGGTATTAAAAGAAATAGCAATATCCTGGCCCTCCTTGGTGATATCTATCTGTTCCTTTATATTACCAATTTCTGTTGTTTTATCAATAGTTAAAATCTGGTCATTTATGGACAGTCTGATTATACTGGCTGAATTGTTATCCCGGGCAATCAGAGAAGCTCTCTCCACCGATTCCCACAAACTTTTAACAGCCAAGACAATTTTTGTTTCACAGTTGTGAGGAATCACCTGGTTATAATTAGGAAACTGGCCGTCGATCAGCCGCGATATAACAGATACCGAACCAAACTGGAATGAAATCTGGGAATTGTTGCAGCTTATATGCAAAATTTCATCATCATCCCGAATAAGCTTATTGATTTCAGTCATTGCTTTGGCCGGTATTAAACCGCTGAAGCGCAATTCTTCCTGATCAGGGATTACAGCCACACGATAAGCCAAACGGTGAGTATCTGTAGCAACCAACCGGATAGTCCGGTCTTCAATATTTAAAAGAACTCCAGTGAAAATCGGCCTGGTTTCTTCCGCAGCACAGGCAAATACTGTCTGCCTGACCATATCTTTAAACAATGCTGTCGGTAAAGTAAAAGATTCCGTTTCCTTGAGATCAGGCAAAGAGGGAAAATCCCGGGGATCATAGTTTTTGAGGGTGATAACTGACTGCAGATAGCTGATTGTCAGAACGTCATCGTTTAACTCCAGAGATATTACAGTATCAGGAAGTTTACGGACAATATCCGTAAAAAGCCGGGCCGGAACCACTGCCGATCCTTCATTTTCTATTTCTGCAGGAACCTCACAATGGATGGCAATCTCCAGATCAGTTGCCGTAAAAGAAAGAGTTTGTTCTTCAGCCTGAAGTAAGATGCCCTGAAGAACGGGAAGGGTGCTTTTATTGGAAACTGCCCGTTGAACAGTATTGACACCTGATAGCAATATATCTTTGGAACAAAATATTTTCATACGTATCCTCCCGAAAATCAGCAAAAAGTATAGCCNNAACAATAATAATAAATAATAATAGTCGTAGTAATAATATCGCCTGTCTACTTGTGGATATGGAGCTGAAAGCCTTGCCATCTCCGGAAAAATCAGCAGCATAAGATGGGGATAAAGGGGGTATAACAATTCACATATTCTGATAATGCAGACAAAGTCAGCTGCCATCAGCTGCCAAATGAATTTATTAGGATCTGATATGCTGAATAAGGTCATTTATTTTTTGTTCCAGAAGAGGATCATTTTTTAAATCGTTGGATATTTTGTCGTGGGCATGAATTACGGTGGTATGGTCGCGGCCGCCAAATTCTTCACCAATTTTGGGCAGGGAGAGATCGGTCAGGATACGGCTGAGATACATGGCTATTTGCCGGGGAAAAGCTACAGCCTGGGTTCTTTTTTTAGCCTTAAAATCGCTCAAGGGAAGATTGTAGTATTCGGAAACGACTTTTTGAATGATATCTATGGTGATCCGCTTGGGAGAATTCAAAGGCAAAATATCTTTTAGAGCTGCCAGGGCAATTTCCGAAGTAATCGGACTGGAATTAAGGGAGGCGTAAGCCATTACCCTGATTAAGGCGCCTTCAAGTTCCCTGATATTAGAATTAATGTTATCGGCGATGAAGGTCAGGACCTCATTTGTGACAGGCAAGTTTTCCACTTGGGCCTTTTTGCTCAGGATTGCTATCCTGGTTTCCAGATCGGGCGGTTGAATATCGGTAATCAAGCCCCATTCGAAACGGGAGCGTAGGCGATCTTCCAGAGTGGGAATATCTTTGGGTGGTCTGTCGGAGGAAATTATGATTTGTTTGTTGGATTCGTGCAGATCATTGAAAGTATGAAAAAATTCTTCCTGAGTTCGTTCCTTACCGGCCAAAAACTGGATATCGTCAATCAATAAAACATCAACATTACGGTAATTATTGCGAAAACCAATGGAATTTTCGTCCCGAATGGAATCGATCAGTTCATTAGTAAATTTTTCGCTGGAAACATAGAGAACACGGGTTTGTGGTGACTGCTGGACGATAGCATTACCAATGGCATGCATCAGATGGGTTTTGCCTAAACCTACGCCTCCGTAAATAAAGAGAGGATTATAGGATTTTGCCGGGGATTCCGCTACAGCCAAACAGGCAGCGTGAGCAAAGCGATTACTGTTGCCAATAACGAAGGTATCAAAAGTATATTTTTGATTAAGATAATTTGGTACGGCGACAGGTTTGCCTGGCGCAGAAGCAGTGGTATAGGTCTGGTCCAGTTCTTGCGGCGAGGGGCTTTCCTGCGAAATTATAAATTTAAGGTCTTTAGTCAGACCTGTTACAGATTTAACAACCGAGCGAATCAAGGGAGAATAACGGCTTTCCAACCAGTTTTTCGCAAATTCATTATGAACACCTATCAAAAAAATATCACCATTGATTTGCAGGAGTTTAGTAGAACTCAGCCAGGTCTCATAACTTTGTTTCGAAACCTGGCTTTCTAATTTGGAAAGAATGTCTTTCCAAAGTAAATCCAGAGCTGTAGTTTGTGGCAACAAAATCAAGCCCTCCTTAGATATGTACGATTAGATAATGAAGAAATAAAAAGTTATACACAAACTTATACACATTTGTGAATAACTCAGAAAAATCAATGGTGTGAATAATCAAAACGAATTGCTGGGAAGAGAATGACTAATGCAAAGATATCATATCAATTTTTGGGAAGGTTATCAACAAGAGGATTTAGACAGTTTGAGAAATTATGTACTAAATTTGTTGGCAGACGATGATTTATCCTCAAGAAGTTAACAGGGTTGAACTTGACAGAATTTTTAAAATTAGAGTATAATCTTTGAGGATGTCTTGTTTGTTTGTTAAAAGGAGGTGTCGTTATTTATGAAAAGGACATATCAACCGAAAAATCGGCGTCATAAACGTGTTCATGGATTTTTGAGTCGGATGAGTACACCTACCGGGCAAAATATTTTAAAGCGCCGTCGCTTAAAAGGGAGAAAAAAACTATCAGCTTAAGGCCGCAGTTTGTGGCCTTTTTTAATACGGAGGAATTATGATTCCTGTCAATTTTCGCTTAAAAAAAAAGTCAGAGTTCAGAACGATTTTTGAAGCAGGTAAAAGTTTTCCCAGCAAGTACACAGTACTGATTGTTCTTAAAGATTCCTCAGGAAAGAAAAAATTTGGTTTTATTGCTTCCAAGAAAGTTGGCAACTCAGTTGAAAGAAACAGAGCCCGGCGTTTAATGAGGGAAGTGTTTCGGTTACATATTGCTGAAATCAATCAGGATATCCAAATAATTTGTATAGCCAGGCCCAGTATTAAAGGAGCTTCTTACAGCGATGTCGAAAAATCGATATTACAGGCGTTGCGCAAGAGCAGATTACTTGAGCAAAAAGTGTGATATTGAAGAAGAACGGGAGAGTCTGATGGTCAGCAAAATGATCAGGTTGATTCGTTTTTACCAAAGATATATTTCTCCCATGAAACAACCGTCTTGCCGGTTTTTTCCCACTTGTTCTGAATATGCAATTCAAGCTTTACAAAAATACGGATTTTGCAGGGGAATTGGAAAATTTGTGATCAGGATTCTTAAATGTCATCCGTTTCATCCCGGAGGATATGATCCTGTCTGAGGAGGACTTTTGTGAATATTATTAATTCAATGGTGGAGTTGATGACAGAACTTTTAAAATGGCTGTATTATGCAAGTTCTGCGATAGGCCTTCCTTACTATGGCGTAGCAATCATCCTGCTTACAATCATAGTTAAAATGATCCTTTATCCTTTAACCTGGAAGCAAATGTCCTCAATGCGAAGAATGTCCGATCTCCAGCCGAAAATCAAAGAAATCCAGAAAAAATTCAAGGATCAGCCGGATAAAGCCAATGCCGCTGTCATGGAAATGTATAAAAAACATAATGCCAATCCTATGAGCGGATGTCTGCCCCTGCTGGTTCAGCTGCCTATTTTTTGGGCCCTTTATAAAACTTTGTATGATTTTGGAACTTATATAACTGATCCTAATCAAGCTTATTTTCTCTGGTTCAATCTTACCCTAAAAAGCAGTCTGCAGAATGATTTCTTTATTTTACCCATCTTGGCGGCTGCCACGACGTATTTACAGACTAAAGTATCCAGCACAATGTCTTCAACTGATCCAACTCAAAAAACGATGCTCTACATTATGCCTATAGTATTCGGTTATTTTAGTTCTACTGTACCTGCGGGATTGTCTTTATATTGGGTGACTATGAATATTGTTACTATATTGCAGCAACTCTATATCAATAAGAAGTTGGCTAAGGAAAAGGCTGCAGATGCTGTATAAAAGCATGGAAGAGCGGGGAGGTTCAATTAAGTTATGAAGGTTATCGAAAATACCGGCAAGACAGTTGAGGATGCAATATCCGCCGGTTTGCAGGAGTTAGGCATTGAGCGAGATAAGGTTAAAATTGAAATTTTAGAGGTACCCACAAAAAAAGGTCTATTCGGAATTCTAGGTACAAGTTTGGCGCGGGTGCGGGTCTCCTACGAGGATAATCCCGGTGATCTGGCCTGTGACTTTATAAAGGAAATATGCCGCTGCATGAATGTTGAAGCTGATTATCAGGTCAGTCAGAGAAATGAACACTGGTATGTCGATATAACGGGAACGGAATTAGGTATTTTGATTGGCCGCAGAGGAGATACTTTGGAAGCCTTGCAATATCTCACCAACCTGGCAGTGGCCAGGAAATTGGCTGAGAGAGTCAGGATAATTGTTGATGTTGAGGGCTACAGACAACGTCGGGAAGAAACTTTGGTGCGCTTGGCCCAACGCTTGGCCGATAAAGTAAAAAGGACCGGAACCCGTGTTGTCCTGGAACCGATGAATCCCCACGAAAGACGGATTATCCACACAGCTTTACAGGAGGACCTGCGCATTTTAACTTTTAGCGAGGGCGAGGACCTAAACCGAAGAGTTGTGATTTCTATAAAAAAAAGCAGAGATATTTCATAAGCTGAAGTAAGATGCTGAAGTGAGGGGGGAAGCTCCCTCACTTTAATACTATTTTCTGTGTTTATAGATGAAAATTTTAGGGTTACTATGTTGATAAACTGGTGATAAACTGTGGATTGTCGGGGATAAAGGCGGCGTACCAGGAAGATCAAAAAGGATGATAGAGAATGACCAAGGATGATTGAGGATGATTAAAGTTGGATGACACGATTATTGCTTTAGCTACAGCACTTGGTGTAGCAAGTATTCATGTTATACGTCTCAGCGGTCCCGAAGCTGGAGAAATTATAGCCAGGTCATTTATTCCCAAAAATCTGCTGCGCTGGAACAGCAAAGATAATTTCACCCTGCATCTGGGGATTTTTAAGGATGAAGATATTGCTGATGAAGTTCTCATCGGCAGGATGCTGGCACCTGCTTCCTTTACCGGAGAAGATATCTACGAAATAAATTGTCATGGCGGGCCGTGGTTAGCTCAGAAAATAATCACCTGCTGTGTCCGGGCAGGTGCTAGAGTGGCTCAGCCCGGAGAATTTTCCAAACGGGCTTTTCTGAACGGCAAAATCGATTTGATTCAAGCAGAAGCTGTTGTGGATCTGATCAGTGCCCGCACCAGTGATGCTGCAAAACTGGCCTTTGCCCAGCTTAGGGGATCATTATCTGCCAAGATTGTTGCCCTGCGCCAGGAAATAATGGATATTTTGGCTTTTATTGAGGCTGGTATTGATTTTCCGGAAGACGATGTGGAAGAATTAGATCGTTTGACATTGAACAATAATATTACAAAAGTGCTTTACCGCAGCGCGGAATTACTGACAGGGAGCAAGACAGGTAAGATTTTGCGCGAAGGACTGCAAACTGTTATCGCCGGCAGACCAAATGTAGGCAAATCGAGTCTCCTGAACGCTCTCTTGCAGGAGGAACGGGCAATCGTTACTGATATACCAGGAACTACCAGAGATGAGATCAGAGAGTCTGTTAATCTGGGCGGTATCCTTCTGCATCTCGTGGATACCGCAGGAATCCGTGTCGGTGAAGATCTTATTGAACAGATGGGAATAGCCAGAGCCTGGCGAGCTCTGGAGGCTGCTGATCTAATTTTACTGGTGGTGGAAGCAGGGCATCCTTTGACAAGTGACGAAGTAAATATTATAGAAAATTATGGCAATAAGGTTATTGTTCTGGCCAATAAAACAGATTTGCTTACCCGGAAGCTGCAGCTGCAGCCTTTGCGGGAAGAGGTCTGGATACCTTTATCAGTAGTTTGTCATCAGGGTTTTGAGTGTTTGGAACAAGAAATTAAAAAACGGGTTTTCGCCCCCGAGTGCGACTCCCTGAGTGAACCCTTATTATCCAATGTCCGGCAGATCTCAGCTTTGGAAAAGGCTGAAAAAGTCTTAAGAGCTGCTTTGCAGGCCCTGGAAAACGGTTTTCCCTGGGATATCATTTCTATTGATATCCGCAAAGCCCTGCAGCATGTTTCTGAAGTAACCGGGGATGATGTACAGGAGGATTTACTGGAAACAATTTTTTCGCGATTTTGTATTGGAAAGTAGGATTAATGTGGATTTGGTGGAGTATTTTGCAGGAAAATATGAGGTTATCATAGTTGGAGCAGGCCATGCGGGCTGTGAAGCAGCCTTGGCAGCTGCCCGCCTGGGCTGTGAGACCCTTTTGTTGACTTTAAATCTGGACACAGTGGCCTACATGCCTTGTAATCCCTCTCTGGGAGGGCCGGCAAAAGGACATCTGCTGAAAGAAATCGATGCCTTGGGTGGGCAAATGGCCTTGACTGCCGATGAAACATCAATTCAGGCACGCATGCTTAATTTGGGTAAGGGACCTGCAGTCCAAGCCTTACGGGTTCAATCTGATAAGAACGCTTACCGTTCCAGTATGCTCAAGGTAGTCTTGTCTCAGCCGCACCTGACTTTAAGACAGGCCATGGCAGAGCGGCTGGTAATTAAAAATGGCCGAACTGCCGGAGTCGTAACTCGAACCGGCGCCAGATTTGAAAGTGAAAATGTCGTTTTAACCAGCGGCACTTATTTGCGAGGCAAAATAATTATCGGGGCGGCAATGTATCAGGGCGGACCTAACGGCCAGATGCCTGCTGTCACTCTCTCCGAGGAACTTAAAGGCCTGGGGATAGAATTAGGGCGTTTTAAAACAGGGACTCCGCCCCGGATTCATCGCCGTTATGTGGATTTCGAAAAGTTTATTGTTCAGCCTGGGGATGAGGTAGTCAGAAAATTTTCCTTTATGCCTGGAAAAAGTCAGTTTTGGCAGGATAAAACAGACAGACAAGCACCTTGCTGGTTAGGCTATACTACTGCTGAGACCCATGAGATCATCAGGCAGAATCTTTATCGTGCTCCACTTTACAGCGGCGAGATAGAAGGTATTGGTCCGCGTTACTGTCCTTCTATTGAGGATAAAGTAGTCCGGTTTGCCCAGAGAGATTCACACCAGATATTTCTGGAACCCGAGGGCTGGAATAGTGAAGAACTTTATGTTGCCGGCTTATCGACAAGTATGCCTGAAGAAGTGCAAACAGAGATTTTGGGCAGTATTCCGGGACTGGAGAAAGCCGAGATGCTGCGCCCCGGTTATGCCATTGAATACGATTATGTTAAGCCATATCAGCTTTCCCTGGCTCTGGAGGTCCGTAAATATCCGGGCTTGTTTACCGCAGGACAACTAAACGGCACATCAGGCTATGAGGAAGCGGCAGCCCAAGGATTGATAGCCGGTATAAATGCCGCCCGCCGGGCAAAAGGCCTGGAGTCTTTCATTATCCAGCGTTCTGAAGGATATCTGGGTGTATTGCTGGATGATCTGATCACCAAAGGTATCAAGGAGCCCTATCGGCTCTTGACCTCAAGAGCGGAATACAGGCTGATTCTGCGCCAGGACAATGCTGATTTGCGCTTAACTGAAAAGGGAAGAGAAATCGGCTTAGTCGATGAGCAGCGCTGGCAGTGTTATCAGGAAAAAATCCAAAAATTAAATAATCTGAGAGAAATATGGAGAACTACTGTTCTTTCCCCTCGCCAGGAAGACTTGCAGGGGCTTTTGGTTAAAATTAACTCGGCACCCTTGAAAACAGGCATAAGAGTGCAGGAATTGCTTAAAAGACCGGAGGTTTCCCTGACTAAAATAAGAAATGCCTTGTCTGATATGGAAGAATTTAGCACTGAAGTTTTGGAAGAAGCGGAGATCGAAATAAAATATACCGGTTATATTCAGAAACAACTTGAGGAAATTGAAAGATTCAGCAGGTTGGAGGAGAAAAAATTATCTGCAACACTCGATTATGGTCAGGTGCGGGGCTTATCTACCGAAGGAAGACAAAGGCTGACTGAGGTTCAGCCCGGTAATATCGGACAGGCTTCCCGCATCACTGGAGTAAGTCCGGCGGATATTTCCGTCCTGCTTGTCTATTTAGAACAGGAGCGGAGGAAGACCCAGAATGTTTGAACAATGGGCTACCAGAATAAAGGAGTGGACAGCTGAAAAGGTTGGTATTGAGTTAACAGCAGAACAAGTAGCCCAGTTTTGTCTTTACGGTGACCTGCTTTTGGAGTGGAATCAGAAAATGAATCTTACCAGCATAGTTGATCCCGCTGAAATAATCATAAAACATTTTATTGACTCCCTTACTGCAAAAGACTATCTGAGGGGCAAAAAATTGGCAGATATTGGAACAGGAGCTGGTTTTCCCGGTATACCTCTGAAAATCGCCCAGCCGGACCTACAGCTTTTTCTGATTGACTCCTTAAAGAAAAGATTAGATTTTCTCCGGGAAGTTGTCCTTAAGCTAGGTTTAGAAGAAGTGGAAATAATTCATGCTCGGGCTGAAGAGTTGGGACGAAATAAAAAGTACCGGGCGGGATTTGAAATTGCCACTTCCAGGGCCGTAGCCAGACTTCCTGTCCTGCTGGAATATGCCATTCCTTTGCTGCAAGTAAACGGCCTGTTTATTGCCATGAAGGGTTCTCAGGGTGATGCGGAAATTGAGGAAGCCAGGGAAGCCCTGCTTCAGCTGAAGGCTGAGGTGGAAACTGTCAAAAAAATATCATTAGGTTCTGAAGCCGAGTACAGAACTCTGATTGTAATCCGAAAAGTTGCTCCTACTCCGGAAAAATATCCGCGAAGGCCAGGAATACAAGTAAAAAATCCTTTATAGCGCGCTTGGCGCTTTTTTTATGTCTCAAGTTTTGTTACTATAAGGTGAAGAGATTAAAAAGATGTCCGAAACGGACAAGCTGAGACACCGCAACAAAAACTGAAGTCTGAAGTCTGAGATCTTCGATATAAGTTCGGGGGTATTGTGTTCGGGGTTAGATGAGAAAGAGGTGCGCATTTTGACGAGGATAATAGCCATAGCTAATCAAAAAGGTGGTGTAGCCAAGACCACTACTGCAGTAAACTTAAGCGCTTGTCTAGGTGAACTGGGAAAGCGTATTTTACTGGTGGATCTTGATCCTCAGGGGAATGCTACCAGTGGCTTTGGCATAGATAAGCAGAAAATTGATCACTGTATCTATGACGTAATGATTGAAGATCTGCCGCTGCGGGATATCATACAAGATACGGCTTTCACTAATGTGAGGATAGCACCGGCCAGAATAGAATTAGCGGGTGCGGAGATTGAACTGGTTAATCAGCCGGCTAGAGAAAGCAAGCTGGCCCAATCCATGCAGAATATTAAAAATGATTATGATTTAATATTTATCGATTGTCCGCCATCTTTGGGGCTGCTGACACTCAATGCCTTAACAGCTGCTACTGATATTCTGATTCCCGTGCAATGTGAGTATTATGCCTTGGAAGGCTTGACCTTATTTATGAATACCTTGGAGCGAGTTCGTAAGCATCTCAATCCAGACTTAAACATATTTGGGGCCTTATTAACCATGTTTGATGCCCGTACCAATTTATCCATCCAAGTTGTCGATGAAGTCAAGAAATATTTTAAAAGTAAAGTATTCAGGACTCTAATTCCACGCAATGTGCGCTTAGGTGAGGCTCCAAGCCATGGGAAGCCAATTGTTTATTATGATGGACGTTCCAGAGGGGCAGAAGTATACCGAGATCTGGCTGAGGAGGTATTAGAACGTGTCTAAACGCGCTTTGGGACGGGGCCTGGATGCCTTAATTTCTGACAGTTCAGCAGGCAGGAGTCTTAGGGAGATAGCCTTGACAGAAATTGAAACCAATCTGAATCAGCCCCGTAAAGAATTTGATTCCGAAGACCTGGCTGAACTGGCAGAATCACTGAGAGTACATGGCTTACTGCAACCGATATTGGTACGCGCTAATGAGGACAGATACATTATCATTGCCGGCGAGAGACGCTATCGAGCTGCTAAAATGGCTGGTTTTGAGAAAATAGCCTGTATAGTGCAAGAATGCAGTTTGCAGGAAAGTGCTGAACGGGCTCTGGTTGAGAACATCCAGCGTGCGGAGTTATCAGCAGTTGATGAAGGACTGGCTTATCAGCAACTTATGGGCGAGTATGGCCTGACCCAGGAACAAGTTGCTCAAAGAGTAGGCAAAGGGAGGCCAACTATAGCCAATCTTTTACGCGTGATAAAATTGCCGGAGCCGGTGCTGTCTCTTCTACGCCATGAGGAAATAACATTGGGCCATGCCAAACTGTTGTTAAGCGTCGAGGACACCTCCTTACAAGTAATTATAGCTAAAAAAATAGCTCAGGAAGGGTTATCCGTAAGAGAAGCAGAAATGGTACTGAAGAAGCTGACGGAAAGAGATGTCCTGGAAAAGATTAATGAAATAGGTAGTTCGGAGAAGGCCTTGGTGATGGACAGAAAGAACCTCATGCTGGGCGTCGAAGAGAAGCTAAATAGTCATTTTCAGACTAAAGTCAGGCTGCAGGGCGGGGCTAAAAAGGGAAAAATCGTGATTGAATATTTTTCAGGGGATGAATTAAATCGCTTATTGGAATTATGGAACATAGTTATCGATTAGTATAGGAATATTGACAATGAATGTTCCACATGGAACATTCATTGTTTATTGGGTCAAAAATTGAGCTAATTGTTAAACCAACCTCTAAATGGAAAAGAATAAGAAAGAGAATATTTCTACTATAATACACTGAGATAGGAATGAATTGAACTTCAATATAATCAGGAGATCCTGCTGAGGAACAGAATAGAGAATTATGTGAATTAGTATACAATGATAAGATCAGCTGAAGGGAAAGAGAAGTAATGAATAATAAGAGAAGTGAAAAATCTGATGAAATTAGTGAATAGCAGAGAACAGGTAATTATTACTTCAAAATAAGAACTAGGGACGGAAATAAACGAAAATAATCTGAAAATCAAATCAATAAAAATATGACAAGAATAATGACTACAGGAATCAAATATAGAGGAGTCATTAGTTATTCGGGAGATTAGTTAATAATGCTGGAAGGAACAGCGGATTGTATAACGACTTCTGGCTGAGGTAAAACCAGTAAATATTCTAATGTTCCACGTGGAACATTAGAAACCAGTATCTTGGCAAACAACTCACCGCAATAGAAATGTTTCCTTTTTTCAGGTAAAATCCGGACCAGAGGAACGGGATAGTTACGTTAGTTCCTCTGCTGCTCTTACGGCTGATAGAACACATTGCCTGCTTACAAGATAAATAGGGGAAAGCGCTGTGGGACAAGAGGGAACATTGTGACGCGAACTTCTATACAAAAATAGAAAACAGAAAGGAGGACCAGATGATAGGTACACTGGTAAATGTCGCTGCTATTATAATCGGCGGCGTGATAGGCTGCATCTTTGGCAAGGCTTTTCCAGAAAAAATGAGACAGACAGTGATTCACGGCATAGGACTTGCCACTCTCTTGATCGGGGCTAGTATGGCTCTGTTGACTAAAAGTCCCTTGATTGTGATTGGCAGTCTTGTCACTGGCGGAATTATTGGGGAGGCTATCGACATTGAATTAAGACTGCGAAAACTAGGAGGCTGGTTAGAGGATAAATTCCAGAGTGGAGAGAGCAGTGGCAAGTTTGCGAAAGCTTTTGTCACTACCACCCTGATCTATTGTGTCGGCGCTATGGCGATTATGGGAGCCTTGGAAAGTGGGCTGCGGGGGAATAACTCCATTCTCTATGCTAAGGCTATGCTGGATGGAGTTACCTCTCTTGTTTTTGCTGCCACGCTGGGCATAGGAGTTGTTCTGTCAGCTTTTTCGGTTCTTCTATATCAGGGAGGAATAACTCTCTTCGCGGGAACGCTGCAGGGTGTGCTTTCGACAGCAATAGTTAACGAGATGAGTGCTGCAGGCGGCCTGCTGATAGTAGCCATAGGTCTGAATATTTTGGAAATCGAAGAAATAAGGGTGGGGAATTTATTACCTGGCATATTTATGGCTATCCCGTTATGTCTGCTGGCTAATACTTTTTCTCTCGGGTTCTGAATTGAAAAAGTTAGTTGGCCGATGATTATCCGGGGATAAGGTCTCTATCTATAGGATTACATAAAATACAAGGGGGTAAAGATGGTGTCTGCATTCCTGGAAGTTTCGCCTCTGGTGGGGGTCAGCCTGTTAGGCCTTTTGGCGGCAGTTCTGATCCTGCTGCTTGTCACCGTTACCTTATTTAACAAATTAACCAGAAAATTGAAAGAATACGAAACAGCCCACATTACTTTACAAACGTGCCTCACGGGAAAAAGCCTGGATACTTTACTGGAAGAATATCTGAAATCAGTTGAGTTAGTGAAGGATCAGAATGCTGCTTTCTCCCTGAGACTGGACAAGATTGAAAGAAAATTGCGTCTGGCTGCTGACCGGGTAGAAATTGTTCGCTTCAGCGCTTTTCAGGGTATGGGCAGTGACCTAAGTTTTGCCGTAGCTATGCTGAATCAGGAAGGGAATGGTGTTGTCTTATCATCGATTAATAACCGAGAAGAGACAAGATTGTATGCTAAACCGGTAATGGGCGGGAAATCAAACCATAATCTTAGCAGCGAAGAAATAGAAGTGATAGCCAGGGCTCAAACTGGCGAAAAAATATGATTTGTCTGCAAATTTTGCTGGAATCGCTGATCTTGACTTCAGCAGGTGAACGTTTTGTTCTAAGCAGTAATTCACTCCTGAAGACAGTAGGGGGCGGAAAGGTCCTGGGGATTGCTGCTGCTAAGAAAAAGCGTTTATAAGAAGAATACTGATTCAGATGCGTTGGCAAGACAGGGGAGATACTCTGAAACTGGTGGATTTGGAATTTGCTGAACCGCAAACCTTGGCATAATTTTACTTTAAGAGATTATTGTACTGTAGTATGATATGTGGGAAGAATTATTATGGAGATAGGCGGCAGCTAATAATCTGCATTAGACGCAGGGCCGGCAGGAAATGACCCGGAAGAACAGAATAAGAATAGCATGAAAAAACATTATGCTATCGGGAGGTTTTTATGAATACTTCTGATGTTTTAATTTTGGTTTTAATCTTATTGGGGGCCTTGCATGGTTATCGTAAAGGCCTGATCACTGGTTTAGCCCAATTTGCTGGTATCATCATTGGTTCTTTAGTGGCCTCGATGGAATATCTCAGGGTGATGCAATGGCTGAAGCAATTTCTTCCCCTGCAAACTTGGCTGGAGTCGGGAGCCTATAAGCTTGTCCTGCCGTCTTTGCAGGAGAAGGCCGGGGCTATGACGCAGCAGGGTCTGGCAAAATTTTTAGAAGCTCTGCCTCCCGATATGAAGCATTATCTTGTCGCAAGCAATATGCTGGGAGAGCAGCCGGCGGCGACGCTGACCCAAGGTTATCTTGAAAACATTGCCCATAGTATTGCAGCCTACATCTCTGACAAGATCCTGGCTCTCCTGGCTTTCATCCTGATTCTTTTTTTGGTGGCACTGCTTATTCAGGTTCTAATCACTGTTTTATTTGTCCCCTTGAAAATTTTCAGAGGTGCAGTTGATCGGGTGGGAGGTATGATATTTGGTGCTCTGGGCGCATTCCTTACCTTGGCTATCATCAGTGGACTGTTATTGCCAGTAATTGAGTTAGAAACCCCAAGCAGAGGATTATTGTTGCTGCAACGTTCATTTTTCCTGCCTTATTTGCTGCAGACTTTTCAGTTCCTGAGAGAGCTATTTTCTTTCCAGATGGGGCAGGACCTGCAGACCCCCTTCCGTTATTTCTAAGGTTGATAACCTGAAGGCAATAGCCTGGTTTTTCGCTTTTAGAGATCTTTATAACATCTGAGAAAGGTCATTCAACATTTCCTTGTTGAATGACCTTTAACCAGCACGGACTTTCAGGAGCATAGACCGGCTGTTCAGAAACAGCCTTGATGCAGAGAGGAACAAGCATGTATTACTGGCTGACAACATTCCTGTCAAAATTAAACTGGTTGGAACTGGGCGGAAATTTAGGGGAAAGCTTACTCTATATTCTGGGAATTCTGATTATTGCCCGGCTATTTTACTCATTGATTGTTTTTTTGTTAAGACGGGCCTTCACTCGTAAAGGCCGTTTTTTTGCCAAAAGTCGTAAATTTGATACTCTTTTCCCGCTATTGCGCAGTATTGCTTTTTATGTTATTACTTTTACAGTTTTATTGAATATCCTGAAACATATTCTCAACTTTGATACCGGAACTTTATTGGCATCAGCCGGAGTGTTGGGCGTGGCCTTGGGTTTTGGTTCGCAGAGTCTGGTTAAAGATGTGATCGGGGGCTTCTTTATTCTTTTTGAAGATCAGTTCTCTGTTGGCGAATATGTTAAGGTGGGCCAGTTTTCCGGTATTGTGGAGGAAGTTGGCTTACGTGCCACCCGCTTGCGGGACTGGGGAGGGGAACTGCACATTATTCCTAATGGTTACATTAATGCCGCCACCAATTATAATCGCGGCAAAATGCGGGCTCTGGTTGATGTCCAGATACCCTATGATGAAGATATTGACCGAACTATAGAGGTCATCCATGCAGTGTGTGAGGACACAGGCCTGGAATATGCCGAGAAAATTATTGAGGCACCTGCAGTCCAGGGGATAATACAATTTGGCGAACAAAATGTCATTTTGCGCGTGATCGCCTTTACCAAACCCAATGAACAATGGCAACTGGAACGAGAATTAAGAAGAAGAATATACAAAGCTCTTTTGCAGGAACGGATCCGAATTTCCCAGACCTCGGATAATATTGTCGTAGATGCCAAGACTATTAGCTAAGAGATACAATAGTATGGGACTAAAGGTAATTAGTATGTCGAGAACATATGTGAAACAGAGAATACTGATAAGATACTGGAAGCAATATCTTTAGGGCAGATATTACTGTTTAGACAGATACAATATTGAAGAGAACTGAGTGATTATCACAGATAAGAGGTTGAATATTATTCCGGTAAATTAGTCACCTAAGGAGGACCTCGAATAATGCAATTAAAGATAGGCGATATTGTTCGCTTGCGCAAAGCTCATCCCTGCGGAACTACGGATTGGAAAATTATGCGGACTGGCATGGACTTCCGGATCGAGTGCCAAGGTTGTCAGCATCAGGCCTGGATTTCGCGCGTCAAGCTGGAACGTCAAATCAAAGAAATATTGCTTACAACCGAAGATAAACTCCAAGATGATCCCCCAGACTTCTCTGAATGACGAGTAGAACCCGATCTTTGTCTTGCCTGAAAGGTTAACATCTCATATAATCAGGAGTGGTCACTTTTATTAAATAATGCAGAATCAGGATAGGTGTGAAGTCAGTTCCGAGGGAACGCAGGTTTATGAATCATGCCTGAGTTGGAGAGCGGAGGCAAATAATGACCTTACATGCTGGAATTATCGGTTTGCCAAATGTCGGGAAATCGACTTTATTTAATGCTATTACAAAAGTAGGTGCAGAAGCTGCCAATTACCCATTTTGCACAATTGATCCCAATGTGGGGATGGTTCAGGTTCCGGATGAACGCTTGCAGGTTTTGGCTGATTTGGTTAATCCGGGACGGATCGTCCCGGCTACAGTAGAGTTTGTTGATATCGCCGGTCTGGTCAAGGGTGCCAGTAAAGGTGAAGGCCTGGGGAACAAGTTCCTGGCCCATATCCGGGAGGTTGATGCCCTTGTCCATGTTGTGCGCTGTTTTGAGGACAGTGATGTTGTCCATGTGGAAGGTCAGGTCGATCCCCGCCGGGATATCGAGATAATTCAGCTGGAATTAATCCTGGCTGACCTGGAAAGCGTGGAAAAGAAACTGGAGAAAAGCGCCAAGCTCCTGAAATCCGGGGACAAAAAAGCTGTGGCAGAAGTTGAACTTCTTAACCGCCTGAAAGAAACCTTTGATAAGGGTCAGGAGGCCAGTACACTTTCTTTTACGGAGGAAGAAAAGGATGTTTTAAAATATATGCCTTTGCTGACCCTGAAACCTGTCGTCTATGCGGCCAATGTAAGTGAGGAAGAGGCTGCCCAGTCGGCTGACAATCCTAATGTAAAAATAGTGCGGGACATTGCTGCAGCTGAAAGTTCTCAGGTTGTTGTTGTTTGTGCCAAGATCGAAGCCGAGATTGCTGAACTTGATGACGAAGAAAAGATGCTTTTCCTGGCTGATTTGGGGTTGACGAAATCAGGGCTGGACCGCTTGATTCAGGCGGCATTCAATCTTTTAGGCTTAATGACCTTTTTTACAGCCGGGCCCATGGAAGTGAAAGCCTGGACTATTCGCCAGGGTACCAAGGCGCCTCAGGCTGCCGGGGTTATCCATACTGATTTTGAACGGGGCTTTATCAGAGCGGAAGTGGTCTCTTATGATGATTATGTGCGCTATGCCGGTTTTAATGGTGCCAAAGAAAAAGGTCTGGT
>DDXI01000139.1 GCA_002347475.1 Peptococcaceae bacterium UBA2264 | reverse complement strand
GTATTGCCGGAAGTAAAGATAAATTCCTCAGGCTGCGCACCCAGAGAAGCAGCCAGCCGGGCTCGGGCATCTGCCAAAGTCTCCCTGGCCTCCAGGCCCTGGGAATAACCAAATTCCGAGGTAGCCACAGCATAATTTTCAAAAAAACAAGGTTTCATAGCATCAAAGACTTCCTCAGCCAGCCTTGTGGCTGAAGCATTATCCATGTAAACCGCTTTTCTTGTCATGGAAACCTCACCTCTCTTCGCTTTTTCTCCCTTCTAAATAAATAAAGTTATATCTGCATCCCGGGCTTCCTGGATATAGGTTCCCACCGCCCCGTAATCGTCGATCAGATCCTCCTGTAAGTCCGAAGGTTTTACCCCCATAATTTCCATGGTCATTTCACAGGCAATAATTTTTCCGCCCAGTTCCTTAAAATCAGCCATCAGCCTTTCCAACGAAGCCATATTGGCTTTTTTCATTCTGCTCTTGATCATCAGCTTTCCCAGACCAAACATATGCATTTTCGATAATGGGCCCTTATTAAGACCACCTTTTTTCAAACGCAGCAAGCCCCAGAAGGTGAAGTACAAGGAAGCTTCCATGCCCATTGCCAAGGCTCCGTTACCTATGATCAAGGCACTGGAGAGCTTATCCATATCCCCGCTGTGAATTATGATGGTAGTTTTAGCACTCATGAAAATGCCTCCTTTGGCTTCAGCAATCACCTTATTTAAAACTTCTGTTTTGATTATTAAGGTTACTTCTGCAGCTTGATTCTCCATTCATTTTTCAGCTGTTCTTCACTGATAATCTTCACGGACAAGGCCTGAGCAGCCATAGGAATTTCCTTTTTTGAAGCTGGATGGGTACCTGTGATTTCGATGATATCCCCCGGGTCTGCTTTTCTCAAGGCCTTGCGCATTTCCACCAGGGGAACCGGGCATGTTTCACCTCGTACATCGACCTTTATTTCTGCCATTACCCTACCTCCTCCTGACAATAGCCTTCCTCAGCCAGTGCCTGCCAAAAAGCGGCAACTATTTTTCTGATAATTCAGACTTATTTGCCTTTATTTTACTTGTTTCAACTATCAATTACAATCTATTTCCAAAGTCATCTAAATACAAGCATTTTCCTGTTATGCTATTTTCCCATTATACTCAGATAAAATGTTATAATATGCTAAAATAGAGTATGGACTTTAACTTTAGTGCTCTTGATGTTTAAAAATAACGAAGGGAGTTGAATTGATGAAAAGTTCATTTTCTTTAGGAAAGGTAAAGGGCATCCAGCTGGAAGTCAATATCAGCTGGTTTGTGATCTTTGGACTCGTGACCTTCACCTTGGCTACAAGCTATTTTCCCCAGAATTATCCTGATTGGGACCCTGTCTTGTACTGGTTTCTGGGCAGTACAATTGCATTACTGCTTTTTGCCTCTGTTTTACTCCATGAGCTTGCCCATTCGCTTGTTTCTGCCAGCCAGGGAATACCGGTCAGCAAGATATCTTTGTTTATTTTCGGAGGTCTTGCTCAGATAGAGAAAGAACCCGATGAACCAGGCAAAGAGCTTAAAATTGCCATAGTTGGTCCGGCAACGAGTATCTTATTGTATGTCTTATTTATGTTTCTGGCCAAAATAGTAGCTTTTTTCGCTATATCCGAGGTTGCAGTAGTGCTGCTGACTTATGTTGCCGATGTTAACCTGGTCTTGGCCATATTTAATATGGTTCCGGCTTTTCCCCTGGATGGCGGCAGAGTCTTAAGGGCACTGATCTGGTATTTTAAGGGCAACTTGCAAAATGCCACCAAAATAGCTTCTTTAATGGGAAGTATCTTTGGTTATTTTTTGATTTTTATCGGGATCCTGGGTGTTCTGACCGGACTCGTTATTAACGGAATCTGGTTTATATTTATCGGCTGGTTTATTAACCAGGCCTCGCAGTCCAGCTATGAGCAAATGGTTATGTCAGATATATTCAATAAGATTCATGTCAGCGAATTTATGAGTGAAAACATAATGTTGGTTGATTCGCACCTGTCGGTACAGGAACTTGTAGACAATTATTTCTATAAATACAGATTTGCCAGTTTTCCCGTGGGCAAGAATGACGAGGTCATCGGAATCATTGACAGAAATAGTATCATGAACATCCCTCGAGAAGCCTGGAGTCAAACCGCTGTGAGTAATATTATAGTTCCTTTGCAAGATAACCTGATTGTTTCTCCTGACGATACCGTTACTGTGGCCATGACCAAGCTTTTCAGTAATGGTATAGGCAGAGTTCTGGTAATGGATCAGACACGCTTAAGAGGTATCGTGTCCCGGACAGATATCCTCAACTATATCAGAATCCACAGTCAGCTGAATCAGGAAAAATAAATCAAAACATGAAATACAAAAACCGCCAATCTCGTGGCATTTCTTCATGGCCACTCGATCAGCGGTTTATTCATTTTACTCCATCCCAGGTTTTTGATTTACTCTGCAGCCCTGCTGCCAGGCTTAACACAGGGAATGCCCTCTCGGCATAAGCGGCATTCGTCCGGTTCAAAAGCCTCGATATTTAATTTCAGCAGACTTGTCAGTGCAACTCCGAAACTTTCCTTCCCTCCGCTGCGGTCAACCAAAA
>DDXI01000073.1 GCA_002347475.1 Peptococcaceae bacterium UBA2264 | reverse complement strand
ACCTTGGCGCTGTCCGAGGCCGAAAAACCGGTAGTCATAATGTCGCCGACAAACAGGACTTGTTCGTCTGTCAGTTCATCAGGGATTTTAGCTATATTGTATTGAGCATAAGGTACTTTAATATATTCTGCCTGGGCACCATCAATAGTATTGCCAAATTTCCAGCCGCCTATTAAACCGCCGCATTGAGCAGGAGCACCACTTTGGCAATAGAAGCATGTGCCGCAGGGGGTAATTGCGCCGATAGCAACCCGGTCGCCAGGGTTAATGCCAGTAACACCCGCACCCAGGGAGTCAATAACACCGACAAACTCATGACCGATGATCAGTCCGGGTTTGACAGGATAACCGCCTGAAAGAATGTGGATATCAGTGCCGCAGATGGTAGTCAGAGTAACTTTGATAATCGCTTCACCAGGGCCAGCAACAGGTTTGGGTACTCTTTCGATCCGGATATCATTTGGTCCATGAAAAACTAATGCCTTCATTGTCATATATTTATCCTCCTGTTTTTTAATTTGGTAATATTTATATCAGATGGTATATTACCATTTTGCTGACTCTTGATTTTTCTGCTGGTCAAAAAAAAACTGTACAAAGTTTGAGAAATAGTGTACAATGTGATTATTAAAAGAATAATATTTCACAAGCGCTGGATATAGAGCCAAGAAATTGGGTTAGTAGCGCGATAAAAGGGAAAAAGAGTCAAAAAAGGTTACAAAAGAAAAGCATAATGTTTAGTATACGAGTCATGCCTTTAACTATGAGTAAAATGCATAGAGTTAAAGGTTTAGTTTGAGTTATCTGACTATCTCACATAATCTTTGTATTAAGATAACACAGTTCATCTTTAACAGTCAATAGATTTTTTTGAATATTATGAATATATGCTGATTTGAAATATATTTCAAATACTTAATTTCAAAATGTCCAAGTGTTTTATTAAGATACTCCTCTTTACCTGGGTACTGGAACTTTAGTGATAAAGTCCAAGTATTCGGGTGTTTTTATTTACCTTCTAATCCTCATCATCCTCATCGTCCTCGTTGTTCTCATCAGTTTCTATTTGTACTGCTGCTTTTTCTATATAATCCTCATAATCCTCATCTTCATCCTCATCATCGTTTGCCGGCTGAACCATTTCTGTATATTCATTTTCCAAATCAAACCTGATTTCGTTCCCGTTCAGAAATTTTATCAGAACTTCTTTTATTTCCTCGTCCGCGGATAGTGCCGCATATATTTGTTGCAGCAATTCCTTTTTGCCCATATTTCCTGCCTCCCCCGGCTTATAATTATTTCATAATGTCACATTTCACTTACGATTCTACTGCTGGTGAGTGATCTTTGTCAAAAAACACCTGCTGATAAATTTCGTCTCAAATCCAAATTCCCCCTAAACCGGAGATCAGCTTAATCTCCGGTTTATTCCATATCAATATCCTGCTCCACGAAGAATTTCAGGTCCTGAGCCAGATGTTCAAAATTCTGCCCGGGAAGCCCTATCATGACCCCACTTCCTACCTGAAAGCCAATGTCTTTCAGGGCTGTCAGACATTCCAGGCGCTTGGGATAACTTTGGCGGGGTGGATGCAGCCTCTGAAAAAGCTTCGGGTCTGTGGTTTCAATGCGCAGAAGATAACGATGGGCCCCGGCTTCCCAAAGCTTTTTATACTGCGCATAACTTAGTTCTCCCATACTCAGGGTTATGCCCAGGCCCTGACCTTTGGTATCCAGGGCGCGGCTTTGTTCCTTGATAGCCTGGATGGTCTCGGCTATGAAATTTGTTTCCGCAGGTTACCGCTGCGGTACAGAAAGAGGTAATCTTGCCCATCACAGCCAAGTCCTGAATTATTTCATCCAGGCTGCGGTTATCACCCAGGAGGAACTGCTCGCGGCTGTAATCCCGGGCATTTCGGGCATAACCGCCGATGCCGATAGCAGAACCGGCGTCGATCTGACTGATGCCCAAGGGGATTATCTCCCGGCGTACTTCAGGATTTTCCCGGGCAGTTAAAATCATACCGGTATAGGGAACTGAGAGGCGGATAACAGTGACTATTTTCTTGAAGGTTTTATTGTCAATCCGAAACGGGCTTTTTTCCGCAAAAGGAGTATTGAGTGCCGGTTCCAGGCGGGGGAAGGAAATGGTATGCGGCCCGGTTCCGCCGAATTTCTTTTCCAAATCGATGGTGTGGGCCAAGAGACCCATTACTTCGAATTTCCAGTCATAAAGGCCGAAGAGAGCCCCGATACCCACATCGTCGACTCCTGCTTCCTGGGCCCGGTGCTGGGCATAGAGACGCCAGCCGTAGTTCGCCTTTAGGCCGCGCGGGTGCATTTTCTGATAAGTCTGATGGTGATAGGTTTCCTGGAAGACCTGGAAGGTTCCGATTCCAACCTCTTTCAAAATCCGGAGGTCTTCAACAGACAAAGGGGCAGCATTGACATTGACGCGGCGTATCTCTCCATTGCCGACTTTGGTACTATAGGCTGTTTTAAGAGTTTCGGCAATATAGTCAACTCCTGATAGCTGGTGTTCACCATAGACCATTACCAGACGTTTGTGCCCTTTGCTGACCAGAACCCTTATTTCTGCCTGCAGTTCTTCAGTGGTTAGCTGCTGCCGGCTGCTCTTCTCATTCTCTTGCCGGAAATCGCAGTAGACACAGCTATTGACACAATGATTACTGAGATATAAGGGAGCAAAGGTGACTATCCGGCGTCCGTAAACCTTTTCCTTGATTTATTTTTTTGCTTAGTCAGAGCACTTTTTACTGTTACCTGGGGAATAGTGCCCAGTTTTCCGGTCAGAGAGCCTACCTCATCTGTATCGCCATCGATGATCAAAGCTATGACAGCCAAATCACGGTCCGGGCGAGGCAGGCCCATACGTCCGATGATCAGGTGGGCATGCTCGCTTAAAATCTGATTAACCTGGGGAACTGCCTGGCTGGGGTTTCCAATCACTATGCCAACTACACCTAAGCGTTTTTGGTTCATATCTGATCACCTTCAATAATCATTTGCTCATAGAATATCCCTGAATATCTCTTTATAATAGGGAAAGTTCTTCAAATACCCCTGAAAATTGCAGCAAAATATCTGCAGTGAAGAAGAAAGTAAACAGTAAAAAAGCTTACTTTGCCTAGGCATAAAGTAAGCGGTTAAAGGTATAAAATCACATAGCACACAGGGCCCATCTGATGTATTTGTAAAATGTTTCACAAGATTAATTGCCCGTATGATATTGCTTGTTTGATCCCCTCTAACTCAGTACTTACCTTATTGTCAGGGTGGCAACAATATTAATTTGTAATATTCCGGTTTTTGATAAGCGGC
This sequence comes from Peptococcaceae bacterium UBA2264, assembly GCA_002347475.1. Taxonomy (GTDB): domain Bacteria; phylum Bacillota; class Desulfitobacteriia; order Desulfitobacteriales; family Desulfitobacteriaceae; genus UBA2264. The sequence goes on along the minus strand of DDXI01000073.1, from coordinate 35,787 downwards.
AATATTATGGTACTGTGTTCGCGTATCAGCCCGCAGAGACCTTTCCGCAAACATAGTATCATAATAATTTTCTTAGAATAATTTACTTAAACCAAGTTCATTACAGGAACTTCTTATCCTTGGCCTGGTAGTGGGTATGCAGTAACTCGTGGGATTTATGGCCCAGGGGTTCATGCAGGAAATCCTTGTATAATTCTTGCACTTCAGTATTCAGATGTGATTTTCTGACGGCGCAGGCCTGATCCTCTTCATAGACAGCCTGGATACGTTCGAGGCGTTTTTTGTTTGTTTTGGTTATTGGTTGACCGCCGCCGCCGATACAGCCCCCCGGGCAGGCCATTATTTCGATAAAGTGATAGGGGGATTCACCGGCTCTGACTTGTTCCATAACTTTGCGGGCATTGCCGAGACCGTGGGCAATGGCTACTTTAACTTCAGTACCCTTCAGATTAACAGTGGCTTCTTTTATACCCTCGAAACCGCGGACTGCGGTAAAGTTGACATCGGCCAGGGTTTCTCCTGTAACAACTTCGTAAACAGTGCGCAGGGCAGCTTCCATGACACCGCCGCTGGCTCCGAAGATTACACCTGCACCGGTGTATTTACTCATCCAGGGAGAGAAGTCGGCCGGTGCCAGTTTCTCGAAGTCCAGTCCGCTCATACGGAAGAGACGGCCTATTTCCCTGGTGGTCAAGACCAGATCCACATCCCGGAAACCACTGCTCTGCATCTCGGGACGGCTGGCTTCGTATTTCTTGGCTGTACAGGGCATAATGGAAACCGAAAAGATCTTGGAAGCCGGGATGTTCATTTTGTCTGCCCAGTAAGTCTTGACCAAGGCACCGAACATCTGCTGGGGAGATTTGCAGGTAGAGAGATTATCCAGGAGGTCAGGGAAGAAAGTCTCACAGAAGCTGGTCCAGCCGGGGCTGCAGGAGGTAAACATGGGCAGCTTGCCGCCCTCCTTAAGACGCTTGAGCAGTTCGTGGCCTTCTTCCATGATGGTCAGGTCAGCGGTGAAGTTGGTATGGAGAACATGGTCAAAGCCAATCTGCCTCAGACCGGCCACCAGGACATCCATGGGCAAGTCCCCGGTAGGCATTCCGACTTCTTCGCCCAAAGCCAAGCGTACCGCAGGAGCAATCTGGGTAACAACCACTGTTTCTGGATCGGCAATAGCAGCCAGCAGTTCGTCGATTTCTTCAATTTCTCCTATGGCGCCCACCGGACAGGCATGGATACATTGCCCGCACATGATACAGGGGCTGTCAATCAGATTCTTGCCCAGAGTAGGTACTACCATGGCCTTCTGGCCGCGGTACTCAATTCCCAGGGCGTTAACTGTCTGAATGACAGAGCAGGCTTCAATACAACGGCGGCAAAGGACACATTTATCCGGATCGCGGAAGAGGGCAGGGGTGGACAGGTCTTTGCCCAGACCTCTAACTTTCAGTTCGAAGGGATTATCCCTGATGCAATACTCAGCTGCCAGGCTTTGTAGTTCGCAGTTCTCATTGCGCAGGCAATTGAGGCAATCCTGGGGATGATTGGCTAAAATAAGTTCCAGAATGGTTTTGCGGGCTTCCAGCACTTTAGGGCTTCTGGTCTTAACGTTCATTCCTTCCGTTGCCGGCTGGGAACAGGCTGCCTGGAGCAGGTTGCTGCCGGCTACCTCACAGACACATATCCTGCAGTTTGCCTTTACAGACTGGTCAGGATGATGGCACAGAGTCGGGATATTGACCCCGGCCTCTTGGGCTGCCTGCAGGATAGTTGAGCCTTCGGGAACTGCTACTTTTATTCCGTCGATCGTAATATTTGGCATATATTTCACTCCTTTTTGCTCTTCCTGCTCTAATTCAGCCTGGCTTCATAGTCTGCAGGGAAATGTTTGAGGGCACTCATCAGCGGGGAGGGCGCAGCCTGGCCCAGGCCGCAGAAGCTGGAGCAGGACATTACCCGGCCCAGCCTGCTCAGGAGAGCCAGATCGGCTGCCTTGCCCTGGCCGTTATTTATCTTGTCTAGGATATCGGACATCCGAGCCGTGCCTTCACGGCAGGGGGTGCATTTGCCGCAGGATTCATGGGCAAAAAACTTGGCGATCCGGGCAGTCACATCCGCCAGATCGCGGCTTTCGTTTAAAACAAATACTGCTCCGGAGCCTAAAACTGCCCCGATAGCACTCAGCTCATCAAAGCCAATAGCCGTATCCAGCTGGTCTGCCGGGATAAAGGCCCCGGAAGTACCGCCGATTTGCACGGCTTTCAGTTGCTTGCCGGCCGTCAGACCGCCGCCTAAGCCGTAGATCACTTCCCTGACTGTGGTAGTGGTGGGAACCTCAAAGAAGGTTTTATGGACAACATCACCGGATAAGGTCAGAACCTTGGTGCCCGGATAGGAGGGGCTGCCGATTGCAGCGTACCAGGCGGCGCCCTTTTCCAAAATGAGTGGGATATTCACAAAAGTCTCGACATTGTTGACAATTGTGGGTTTGCCCCAGAGGCCGCTGACCGGCGGGAAGGGCGGTTTGATGCGGGGTTCACCCGGCTTGCCTTCGATTGATTCAATAAGGGCAGTTTCTTCGCCACAGACGTAAGCGCCTGCCCCCAGACGTACTTCCACGTCAAAGTCTCCCAGGACACCTTTATCTTTAGCTTGAGCTATGGCCTCCTTCAGGATTTCTGCGGCTGCCGGATATTCTCCGCGGCAATAGATAAAGCCCTGGCTGGCTCCAATAGCATGGGCGCAGATGGCCATGCCTTCCAGGAGGGCATGAGGGTCATTTTCCAGGATCAGGCGGTCCTTATAGGTACCGGGTTCACCCTCGTCGGCATTACAGATAACATATTTCTGGTCAGCTTGAGCTTGAGCGGCGAAATTCCACTTCGAACCGCAGTTGAAACCGGCTCCGCCCCGGCCCCGAAGTTTGGAGTCCTTTATCTCCTGGATCAGATCCGACTTATTCATACCCAGAGCTTTTTTCAGCGAATTGAAACCGCCAGCTGCCAGATAATCATCGATTTTCAGCGGATCAATCTTGCCTAAATTACGCAGGACAAGGCGCATTTCTTCGGCCATTGCTTCATCCTCCTATTTTATAATCAGGAATTTCCGTTTTCCTGTTAATCATATATTTTTCCTGTAGGGCTCCAGGATACCGGAAATTTTTTCCGGTGATACGTCTGTGTAGGGCTTGCCGTTTATCGTGATCACGGGTGCAGCCTGACACTGACCAACACATTCTGTAAACTCCAGAGTAAACAGGCCGTCAGGGGTACTGCCGCCCATGTTTATGCCCAGTTCTTTTTCCAATGCTGCTACTACCTTGGCAGCACCGGCAATGTGACAGGGGGCGCTTTCACAAATCCTGATCACAAACTTGCCCCGTGGTTTGACTGAAAACATGGAGTAAAAGGTGGCCACACCGTAAGCCTGAGCTGCCGGTATGCCGAAAACCTGCGCTGCCTGTATAATGGCTTCCTCGGGTAAATAACTGAGCTCAGCCTGGATGGCATGAAAAGCTTCAATTAATCCCCCGGGCATTTCCACATAATCGGCCAGTATCTTCTGGTAATCCATTTGCTTATCCCGCCTTTCTCTTGTTGAGTTTTTTATTTGGAAACATGTAAACATGTTCCTAATCATACTTATCTAATATGTCTTATCTTAAATTATCGAATATGTTTTAATATGAATAAGTTATGTCAAGATTAAATATATAATAACATGAAAACCGAAAAAAAATGATTATTTGTGAAATTATACTCATATTTAATATAAAAGATTATTATACGCCAAGCACTTATGAAATATTATTCATATCTAAAGGCAAGGTAACATTTTACATGAAACTAATTGTGAAATAAAGAACATGAATAGTTATAAAAATAGCGGGTTTAAAATAAATCCCGGCAGTTTCTAAGACCTACCGGGATTTATTCAACTTATTCCGTTGCTCAACTCAACTCAACTCAACTCAACTAATCTAAACTTTACTGAGAGAAAGGCAAGATATTACTGTTAAAATGAATCAACTAATCAACTTATCGACCTTATGGTCTGATAGCAACCTTGAGAACCTTATCCAGCTTGTTGCCGAAGATGCGATAGCCTTCTAAAATATCGTCAAGGCTGAAAGTATGAGTGATCAGCGGGGTCAGGTCGGCCCGGCCGCTTTGGATAACACTGATCATCCGGCGCAGACGTTCGTAACCACCTGGACATAAGGTACTCATAATGTTGATATCACCAATACCGGCTCCGAAAGCGTCCAGCGGGATTGTGACGTTTTTTTCGTAAACGCCCAAGCTGGAGACGACACCGCCGGGACGAACGGAACGGATGCAGTTCTCAAAGGTTTGTTGAGTCCCAATAGCCTCAATAGCGACATCAACGCCATAACCACCGGTGTGTTTTTTGATTTCACTTATAACATCGACTTTAGTGTAGTCGAGAACAATGTCTGCTCCCATCCTCTTGGACATTTCCATCCGTTCCGGGATAGACTCGACTGTAATAACCTTGGTGGCTCCGCTGAGACGGGCGCCCACTGTGGCACACAAGCCAACCGGGCCCTGGGCGAAGATGGCCACAGCGTCGCCGATTTTTACCTTGGCGCTGTCCGAAGCCGAAAAACCGGTAGTCATAATGTCGCCGACAAACAGGACTTGTTCGTCTGTCAGTTCATCAGGAATCTTTGTGATATTATATTGAGCATAAGGTATTTTAATATATTCTGCCTGGGCACCGTCAATAGTATTGCCGAATTTCCAGCCGCCTATTAAACCGCCGCATTGAGCGGGAGCACCGCTTTGGCAATAGAAGCATGTGCCGCAGGGGGTAATTGCACCGACAGCGACCCGGTCACCCACGTTAATGCCAGTAACACCCGCACCCAGGGAGTCAATAACACCAACAAACTCATGACCGATGATCAGTCCGGGCCTGACAGGGTAACCGCCTGAAAGAATGTGGATATCAGTGCCGCAGATGGTAGTCAGAGTAACCTTAACAATCGCTTCATCAGGGCCGGCTACAGGTTTGGGTACTTTCTCGACTCTGATATCATTTGGTCCGTGAAAAACTAATGCCTTCATAGTCGTCATTGATTAGTCCCCCTTAAATTTTTAGTGGTAATATATGCACTGTTTGCGACCCTCATGCATGTATCCTTACTCTAATTTACCTTAATAGTTATAATATAACAAATGAGATATTAGAAAATATGATACATATATTACCTTTTGTGAAAACAATAACATAGTCCTTTAATTTTGTCTATTGCGAATATTCAGAAAATTCATTATTATTATCAGATTTTTATAAAATAGCTCGCGTATGCTCTGTATTTCGATATAATACAGGTAAATATGGATAAATTTTCTGAGGAAATTTTACTATTAGATAAATTACTGCCCGACCAGTATCAAAACTCAATAAATATGTAAAAAAAAATCATGTAAAAAATTTCACATAATATACGTGAAAAAAGGCACTATTACAGGCGCTGGGCCCATACTGCTCCTTGAATTACCGGCAGTTGTTGCGATAGAATCAGTTATTAGCTGTTGATACAACAACTGCAAGGGAGTATAATGTCACTTAGTTAGGTTGTAAAAAAAATACTTGTTTGGAGGACTGACTAATATGGAAAGAATCTACAACTTTAATCCTGGCCCTGCTGCACTTCCGCTTGCAGTTTTAGAAGAAGCACAAAGCGAGCTCCTTAACTATAAAGGCACCGGGATATCTGTCTTGGAATCTAGTCACCGGGCCAAAGAATATGAGGCTATTAATTCTGGAGCCGAAGCTTTAATCAAGGAATTACTGGATGTGCCGGCAAACTACCGGGTTTTATTCCTGCAAGGCGGAGCGAATACTCAATTTGCTGCTGTACCCATGAATTTAGTCTCCCCAGACAGGTATGCTGATTATATTCTGACCGGAGTTTGGGCCCAAAAAGCCTATGACGAAGCCTCAAAATTCGTGAAGACAAACATAATTGCCAGTACTAAGGAAGAGAATTATACCCGCATTCCCCGGGCTGAAGAAATAAAGGTATCTGAAAATCCGGTCTATGTGCATCTTTGTTCCAATAATACAATCTACGGCACCCAATGGCAGTCTTTCCCGGAATTAGGCAAGATACCGATTGTAGCTGATATGTCCAGCGATATTATGTCGCGCCGTATCGATGTTTCCAAGTTTTCTCTGATCTATGCCGGAGCGCAAAAAAATCTGGGTCCGTCCGGTGTTACTGTGGTAATTATCCGTGATGATCTGCTGGAGAATATTCCGACGACTATTCCTACCATGTTCCGTTATGATATCCACGCCAAGAATGATTCCCTCTTCAACACCCCGCCTTGCTTTGCCGTCTATATGGTCAATCTGATGATGAACTGGATTAAAAACAACGGTGGTTTGGCAGCTATGGAAAAAACAAATAACGAGAAAGCCAAACTGATCTATGATGCTATTGATAACAGCGGCGGCTATTATAAGGGGCATGCTCTTAAGGCCAGCCGTTCCAAAATGAATATTACATTCCGCTTGCCTAATGAGGACCTGGAGAAAAACTTTGTTGCCGAAGCCCTTAAACAGGGTATGTTAGGTCTGAAAGGTCACCGCTCGGTTGGCGGTATCCGGGCTTCAATCTATAATGCCACTACTATCGAGGCCTGCAAGTCTGTGGCTGATTTCATGAAGGCATTCCAAAGCAAAAATGGCTAAGTTGAGTTCAGGGTTAAACATCTGACAAAGTTAAATATGACAAAATTAAATAAAACGAAACGGACAGTCCCGCCGCTATTGCCGGTCGGGCTGTCCTTGTTTATTTTCTTGATTTTACCTTTTTATCTTTACATTACGTCCTGGTCTGATTTGTTCACTTTTCCAGGACTAATTCATCACCGGAGTTAAGCAGCAGGCAATTGTCGCCAAAATAGTCTTGCAGAAGTTGATAGGCCTGGCTTTTGGTGCAGTGCAGGGGAATCACCATCTCAATTCCGGCTGCTTTGAAATCAGCAACAAGCTGCTGCAACTTTTCCTTGCTGTACCTCTCCAGATGTAAGCCGCCGATTAGCCCGTATATCTTGGCTCCGCAGGATAATTGGCGGGCATAGGCCAAGCAGTTCAGTATGCCTTGGTGGCTGCAGGCGACAATAAGATAATATCCTTTTTTTCCCTGAATCAGCAGGAACTGTTCGTCCAGGACAGCATCTTTCTCATAGGTGCCGGCAGCGGTTTTTTTGATTAGACCGGTGGAAATCTTTTTCTTAATACTGTTTCTGCTTACCTCTCCTGAAAGCAGAATGTTTTTGTGAATCTTTAGCGGCTCTCTGACGAAGATCATTCTGTCAAGATAGGAATTCTTGTTTCCGCAACTCCAGGGAATACCTATACTGGCACTTGCCGGCCTGCCGTGGCGGGCTATATATTTTTCCCCAAAAGCGTCCGGGTGTATGTAAAGGGGAGCTTTCTTATTTAAACGGCAGAACTCGGGAACTCCTCCGGCATGGTCGTAATGCCCGTGGCTGATAACGAGGGCATCAACAGTGGCAAGGTCGATCCCGGCCGTCCGGGCGTTTTGGGCAAAAATATCTTTTTGTCCCGTATCAAATAAAACCCGGAAGCCGTCGTATTCCACCAGGATGGAGAGCCCGTGTTCCGCCTGCATGTCTTTTCTTAGTGTGCGGTTTTCCGCCAGAATGTATATTTTCAGCATCTGTTCACTGCCCCTGCTCTCTGCCCCTGCTCCCTTAGTCCCCATAATACTACACTCGTGTGCCCGAAAACGTCAATACTCAGGGTAATTATCTGGTCGCCGGGTGAAATTGGCGGCAGGATTTTGAGAAAATGACACAGAACTTAGTTAATGGTAGTTCGGCAACGCTGTGTTAACAGTCTTATGGGAAATGAATAGCAACTTAATTCGGGATGGTGAGAAAAATTGATGATAGAAGACGAACATAAGAAAACTGTTATTGCCTTGACCGGTAAAATCCTGGCGTTGGAGCAGGAACTGAAAGAACAGTCACTGGCCCGGAGAGGTTTGCAGCAACAACTAGATGAAGTTCTTGGCAGAGAAAGAGAGCTGAAAATAAGCAAAAAACGTTACCAGGCTCTTGTCAATAATACTGAAGATACAATATACAGCTGCAATCTGGAGGGTATTATTACCATGGCCAATGCTAAATTTTGTCAGTTGGCCGGGGTGGCTGCGGAAAAAATCGTGGGAAAAGAGATCAGCGGATTTTTGCCTTCAGAGAGTACGGCCATAAAATGGAATAGTGCCTGTGCTGAAACTATCCAAAGAAGACAGACTTCTTATTTTGAATATGAAATAGTCGGGAAAGAAGGAAGCAGCAGCTTTTATCAGGCTGCCCTATCTCCGATTACTAATCTCCGGCAGGAAATATTTGGGGTTATCTGTGTACATCGGGATATCACGATCCTGAAAAAAAATGAACAAAAAATACTGGCTTTGGCTTATCGTGATTCCCTGACGAATCTTCCCAACAAGATTTTATTTGCCGATAGGCTGCATACTGCTGCTTTGCTGTCCGCAAGAAACGGGACCAAATCAGTTGTTATTCTCCTCGATGTAGATGATTTTCAAATAATTAACAAGGTCTGGGGATATCAGGCCGGGGATCAGATCCTGACAGATATTGCCGACAGACTGGCTTCCTGTATCCGGGACTCCGATACTTTAGCCAGAGCAGGAGAAGACAAGTTCCTGCTTCTCTTGCTGAATATTGGCTATTATGATCACTTGTTTCCGATTCTTGAGCGGATAAAAAACGAAATCAAGGAACCTTTTACTGTCGAGGGAAAGCTGCACAACCTGACCTTCAGTATGGGTATAGCAATATCTCCTGATGACGGTTATACGGCTAAAGATATTATGATCAATGTCGACAAGGCTCTGCATGAGGCTAAGGAACTAGGAGGAAAGAGCTGTTTCTTTAATCAGGAAATCAGTAAAATGCTGGAGAATAAAACAAGGCTGGCTGAAAGGCTCAGAGCTGCTTTACAGCAAGAGGAGTTTATTTTATATTTTCAGCCGCAGTATGAGGCCAACACAAGAAGGCTGCGCGGTCTGGAAACCTTGATTCGCTGGCAAAATCCGGAAATTGGGTTGGTTTTGCCAGCAGAGTTCATCCCCCTGGCCGAAGAAATGGCCCTGATTGTCCCGTTGGGTAAATGGATTATCAATACTGCCTGTCAGGTATGCGCCAGGATTAAAAGAGATTATGGTTTTAAGCTGATTGTTTCCATAAATATAGCGGCCATCCAGCTCAGACAACTGGATTTTTACGATTTTGTAATTGATACTGTCAAAAAAACAGGTATTGAAACATCGAACCTGGAGCTGGAAATTACCGAGAGTATATTTATCAACAATTTCGAAGCTGTGGCCGGGGTCTTGAAGAGTTTGCAGGAAGCAGGTATCAGGATAGTTCTGGATAATTTCGGCACAGGCAGTCTGCCTGTGAGTTTCTTAAAGGATCTGCCGGTGAATATGGTTAAGCTGGATAAGGCATTTGTTGCCGAGATTGGTCCGGAAACTGAGCAGTTTGATTCCCGGGCAGGGCTGGTGAAGTCGCTGATTGCTTTGGTGCGCGGCCTGGATATTGAAATGACGGCAGAAGGAGTGGAAAATAAAGAACAATTTGATTATTTCAATGCAGAAAAATGTGCTAATATCCAGGGCTATTTTATGTCAGAACCAGTCCCGGAAGATATGCTGGCTGAAATAATCAGGAAAGGTATTCTGGAAAATGAGGTCCTGGGCAGATTAGTTAAAAAAGCCGGCCTGACATACGAGGGTTTAGTGAAATGGAAGAAAGAGGATACCGGTAATAATTGGGTTGTGTGAGAGGGGGAGTGCAGTGAGGGAAGTTACTGCAGCGATTATTCTCAGAGATGGCCAAATTTTGATTGCCCAGCGGGGGCCTGAACAAAAACAGGCTGGCAAATGGGAGTTTCCCGGCGGTAAAATTGAAGAAGGAGAGACCCCGCAGGAATGCCTGAAGCGGGAAATTCAGGAAGAATTTGATGTTGAAATAGAGGTTTTGGATTTTTTTGCTGAAAGTGTTTATGCCTATGAGAGCGGATCTATTAAACTCCTGGCCTTCTGGTGCCGCTGGCTGGCGGGTGATTTCACTCTGAAAGTGCACAGCCGGATCGTCTGGGCTGATTTTAGGGAACTGGACCTCTATGACTATGCTCCGGCAGATATTCCCCTGATGGAAAAACTCAGACCTCCTGGGTAATCATATTCCGGGATTGCCTGCTATTCCTAAGTAGATACCCGCTGAGTGGATAACTGCTAAATGGATAACCGCAGTGATTATATTGATACAAAAGGCGATTATATGATAGAATAAATTTTGTAAAATACTACTAGAAAGGTGAGAGCGATGAGTAATAAGATTATTTCTGTTTTAGGCACCGAAGCCCAGGGATTATTGGAACATAAATGCACTACTATTCCTAAAGAGCTCCTTCATCTTCCAGGACCTGATTTTATTGACCGGGTATGTACAATTTCAGATAGAACAAATGTTGTTTTAAGGAATCTGGCAGCACTTTATAATCATGGGCGTTTAGCTGGTACTGGTTACCTTTCCATTCTGCCGGTGGATCAGGGAATTGAACATTCGGCGGCGGCTTCCTTTGCCCCCAACCCGATTTATTTTGATCCGGAAAATATTGTTAAGCTGGCGATCGAAGGCGGGTGCAATGCGGTCACTTCTACTTTGGGAGTTTTGGGAGCGGTAGCCCGCAAATATGCCCATAAAATCCCCTTTATTCTTAAAATTAACCATAATGAACTGCTCTCCTATCCCGCTACCTATGATCAAAAACTGTTTGCCTCCGTGGAGCAGGGCTTCCAAATGGGAGCGCTGGGGGTGGGTGCTACTATCTATTTTGGTTCTCCGGAATCAAACCGCCAGATCGAAGAGATTAGTGCTGTTTTCAGACGGGCCCATGAACTGGGTATGTTTACTGTGCTCTGGTGCTATGTCCGTAACAACAATTTTACAAAGGATAATGTCAACTATGAGGCTTCGGCTGATTTGACAGGGCAGGCCAATCATTTGGGAGTTACTATTGAAGCCGATATTATAAAACAGAAACTACCTGAGAATAATGGTGGTTATACAGCTTTGAATTTCGGTAAAACAAGTCCGCTGGTCTATAGCAAACTGACTTCCGAACACCCGATTGATTTAACCCGTTATCAGGTTGCCAACTGTTATATGGGCAGAGCAGGCTTGATTAATTCCGGCGGGGCCTCTGGAAAAAACGATATGCAGCAGGCTGTAAAAACCGCAGTTATTAACAAAAGAGCGGGCGGCATGGGTCTGATCCTGGGCCGCAAGGCTTTCCAGAAACCTGTGGCTGAAGGTATTGAATTAGTCAATGCAGTCCAGGATGTCTATCTGGACAAAAGTATTGATATTGCTTAAAAATTATATCAGGAATAATAACAGGAGCCGACTCATAAACTTTGAGTTCGGCTCCATTAGCTTTGTGCGCCCGGCACATAAGTACAGTCGGACATGACATTCCTTAACTTCTGCGCGATTACCTGTCAGGATGTCCCGGTGTCTATTCCTGGAAAAGACCTCTGGCCTCTCAGATAAGGAGATCCAGAATAAGACCATATATCTCATTGATTTTAGTCAGAATATCCAAAGGTTCGGTTTGTTTGTTCAGGACTTTCCGGCCCAAATCCTCCAGCTGATTTTCTATGTTGGTAATCCTGGCCAGGATTTTTGGCCGGCCGCTATAATCCCAAAAAGTTTGTTCCTGCATTTTACGGCTTTGTCCGAAAGTTGAACGGAGAAATGATTTGATCATAGCTTTGAAATCAGCTAAATCATGCAAAGAAAGGGATTTGGCCAACTTTTCTCCCTGGATATTTAAACGATCCAGAAAATCCTCTAATTTGGCTTGCCGCATTATCGCAGCCTCGGCCAGAGTTTTGCTGAACTCTGGTCCGCTTTGCCCGGTTGTGACCAGGACTTCACGGGTTAGGAATTCTGGCTGGGGAGTCCCGTCTATCTTCAAGGCCATACTATTCCTCCTTAGGGGTTAATTCCTGATTGTTCACCGGGTTCAATGATATCATATTTCGTTTTCAGGATCACGATATCTACCCGGCGATTACGAGCATGGCCCTCTGTATCAGTATTGGAAGAGATGGGCCGAAATTCACCATATCCTGCAGCAGAAAGGCGATTCGGTGAAATATGGCCTTCGTTGATCATGAGCTGGAGAACATTCGTAGCACGCAGAACGGACAATTCCCAATTGCTTTGAAATTGCTGGGTGTTGATTGGGACATTATCAGTGTGTCCCTCAATTCGAATATAATTCGGCACATCGAGCATAAACTTGCTGATTTTTTCCAGGAGTTCGTGTGCATTTGCGGTAACCACCGCTGAACCGCTGTTAAAAAGCAAAGTATCTTTAACACTGACAATCAAACCTCGCTCTTCTACCGAAGAGACCATTGTGTTCTGGATATTATTCTCAGCAGCATAATTATCCAGTTTTGCTTTGAGTTCTTTAATTGTAATATTTTCAAGGTTGATTTTTTCTGTATCTGATTCGTTCTTGTTTTCTGTGGCTTTTTCCGTGGCTAGCTGAGGGGTGGTTTCGCCGATGACTTTCGGTCCTCCCGGTTTTTCATTAATATCCAGAGCGGCTGGTCTTCCGCCCCCCAGAGCCTTGTTTAAAGAATCAGCCATAGCCCTGAATTTTTGGGCATCAATATTACTCATAGCATAGAGAACCACGAAAAAGATCATCAGAAGAGTGATAAGGTCTGAATAGGTAAGGAGCCAACGTTCGTTATTTTCTTTTTCCGGTTCGGGTTCTTTTTTTCGGGCCAACTATAATCACCTTCTCAACAGCAGCTTGTTATCTTTATTTTTCATACCAACGAACTTGATCTGGCAGGAATTCCTTCTGGCTTTTTCTGAGTTGCAGGTTCGGGGATATTTCCCAGATGAGTTTTTAACTTTTCTTTTAAAATCGAGGGATTTTCACCGGCTTGAATAGAGAGTATACCGTCCAGGATCATTTCCAGGGCGGCTATTTCTGCTTTATCCTTATTTTTTAATTTGATGCCGATGGGCAGCCAGATCAGGTTGGCGGATGCCACACCGTATAGAGTGGCAATAAAGGCGGACGCAATCGCTCCTGACAAGGCGGAAGGATCCGAAAGGTTACCCAGGACATGGACCAGCCCCATTACGGTGCCGATAATTCCCATGGTAGGAGCATACCCTCCTGCTGCCTCAAAAACAAGAATTCCCGTTTTATGGCGTTTCTCTATTACCGTAATATCCGATTCCAAAATTTCCCTGGTAATCTCGGAATCTGTGCCGTCGATAACTAGCTGCATACCTTGTCGGGTAAAACGATCACTGACATTAACAAGTTCTTCTTCTAAACTGAGAAGTCCCTCCCGGCGAGCTTTTTCGGCAAAATGAACCAGGGTATTGTAAGCTTCAGTGGTACCGAAAGATTGATTGCTGAAAGCGATTTTCAGCCAGTGACCAAATTTTTTTAATTCGGAAAGGGGAAAACTGGTCAGAATGGCCCCTGCTGTGCCGCCAAATACGATAATTGCTGCCGGCCCCTGTAAAAGCGAGGACAAAAGGCCGTGTTCCAGGACAAAACCCGTCAGCAGACCACCTACGCCGAGAATTATACCTATGATTGTTGATACATCCACTATTACGCTGCACCTGAAAACCCCTTTGATGAAGGTTAGGGCAACTTCCTCCTTTTTTTTACAATTTAATCTGATATGCCATAATGTGCTTGGGATCTTCAGTTTCTTGTATTTTATTTCAGACAAGAAAAATAAGGGAAGCCGGAATTATATTATTCCCCGCAAAAAGATTATCGGCAATTTAGTTAAAAATATTTAGTATTTTTTTAGTATTTTACTTCAGTTTTCAGATATTCTTTTCGATATTACAGTTAAGAAGTTAAGAACAGAAACAGTCAGAGGTGAGACAAAAATGAAAGTTGACGGAACATCAATCTTTCCGGTGGGGAGTGTCCAGGCAGCCGGCAGGACGGAGCAGATAAAAAGCAAGCTGATAAACTCAGGCAATGATCAGGTGATTGTTTCCGAAAAAGTACAGGGTTATCAGAATTTAGTACAAAAAGCCAAAGAGATCCCTTCTGTCAGAGAAGAAATAGTCAAGGAAATAACGAGCTTACTGGCTGAAGGCCTTTATGAACCGGATACGCGCAAGCTTGCTGAAATTATCTTAAACAGCACTGAAAATAAAAAGGTTTAATGCTGACTGGGAAGGAGCCGGAGTGTGGCAAGTATTCTGCATAACCTGAAGGAAAATTTGAGATTGCAGGCAGATGTATATGCTGCCTTATATGAGTTTGCCCAGCAAAAGCAAGAAGCGCTGATCAGCAATAAGCTGGTCAATTTAGAAACCATAACTCTGAATGAAGAACAACTCTTGCGGGAGCTTTCCCGCTTGGAAAAGGAACGTCTTTTTTGGGCAGAACAAATTGGAAATGAGCTTGGTAAGCCGTCAGAAAAGCTTACATTGAAAGAACTGGCTGCTCATTTTCCGGAACTGTCGGGGATTCAAATCAGACTGGAAGATCTTATCAAGAGATTAATAAATGTCCATGAATCAAATACACAATTATTGCAGCAGGCTTTGAAGATTGTTAATTTAACCTCATCCTTACTGACTCAACAGGAAGGAACAACTTATGCCAACCCCCGGCGTAAAGATATTGTCTCCCGGAGCAGAACACATCTCTTGGACCGCTCAGTTTAAGACAACCGGGAAAGCAATTATTTTGATATTGGACAGGAGAGTTAATTATGCCATCCACTTTTTTTGGCTTGGAAATATCACGCCGCGCCTTGCAAACCCAGCAACTTGCTGTGGATATTACAGGGCATAATATTGCCAATGCTTCGACTGTCGGCTATTCCCGGCAGATAGCTGATATCCAGGCTGCGGATCCCTGGCCTATGACCGAAAACGGCTACAGGATCAGCCTGGGAACAGGGGCTGTCTTGGCTAATATTGTCCGGGCGCGCGATGCCTTTGTTGATCGTCAATACCGCTGGGAAACTTCCCAACAGCAGTACTGGGCCGGAAAGCAGGCAACTTTGCAGAATATCGAAGGCTTGCTTAATGAACCAGGCGAGAACAGCATCAGCAGTGATCTGAGCAACTTCTGGAATGCCTGGAGTGATCTGGCCAAAAATCCGGATAATATGGGGGCCAGAGCAGTAGTGCGGGAAAGGGCCTTAACCCTGACCGATAGTTTTCATTTCATGGCCCAGCAAGTAAATGATCTGCAAAAAGATCAGGATGCCGGTGTCAGAGTTAAAATCAGGCAGATCAATGATGATGCCAGGCAAATCAGAGAGCTGAATATGCAGATTAAAAATGCTGAGATCAGAGGGGATAGTCCTAATGACCTGCGGGATAAACGGGACAGTCTGGTTGATGACCTGGCAAAGTTGGTGGGGGTGCGTGTTACTGAAACCAGAGATCCGGCCTTTAACGATCGGCAGGTAAATAATTATGCCATCATAATAGGTAATGACAGTGCTTCTCCGCCCCAGGTCCTGGTGGACAACTGCCTGGTGCATCTTCTTCAGGAACCAGAGGCGGCAGGACCTGACGGCAAGCCCTTTGCCGTTGTCTGTTGGGCTGACGGCTCCCAAGCCGGCGCCGCTCTGGATCTGGGCGAAAAAACGGGTTCCTTACAAGCCAGTATTGAGATGAGAGATTCATATCTTCCGACTTTCAGAGGACAATATGATAGCCTGGCTCAGGGTATAGCCAGGGCAGTTAATGTTTTGCATAACACCGGCCAGGGTTTAACAGTGAGCTCCGGCCTGGATTTCTTCACTCTCCCGGATGGTTCCTCTCCCACAGCTGCCTTTCCTGTTACGGCAGCCACAATCACCTTGAATTCTCTCATCAAGGAGGATTCAGGCAGGATTGCCACCGGCCTGAACACAGATGATTCAGGGAGTTCCCTGACAGAAGTGGTTGTCGGCGACGGCCGTGTTGCCCAAGCTCTCGCATCTCTGGTAAGTGGCTGGTCGGCTTTGCAAGAACAGATTCAGGAACATGAATTTGACCCTTTGGGGGCCAATGATCTGAATCCGGTTCCGGCTGCTTCTTTCAGTGACTATTACGGGGCTAATGTTGCCCAACTCGGTGTTGATGGCCAGCAGGCCAACCGGATGAAGGAGGGGCAGGATGCCTTGGTAACCCAAATTTCCAATCAAAGGGAATCATTTTCCGGGGTATCACTTGATGAAGAGATGACTAACCTGGTGAAATTTCAGAAGAGCTATACTGCGGCAGCCCGCATGGTGACGATGATGGATGATATGCTGGATACAATTGTCAACGGAATGGGGATAACAAGATAAGGAGAATGGGGATGCGTATTACTAACAACATGCTTAGTCGGAATCTCTTGCGTAATTTGGGAAATGCTCAGGAAAGAATGGATGTTCTGCAAAATCAGTTGTCTTCCGGGTCCCGGATCTTGAAGCCATCTGATGATCCAGTTGCTGTCCAGAATGCCTTGCGCCTGAAAAACAGTATTTCGGCAGTGGAACAGTGGAAGAGTAATGCCGATGAGGCCATACAGTATATGAACAACTGCGGCGGGGTCCTGGAGAATATCTCCTCAATTTTGCAGCGGGTCAGGGAACTGTCGGTTCAGGGAGCGAACGGAACTTTGTCGGCGGAAGACAGGAATGCCGTGTCCCTGGAAGTGGATCAGCTCCAGGAACAGCTGCGGCTGGCAGCCAATACGCAGGTTGGGTCCAAATATATTTTCTCTGGCACGCAAACAAACAAGGAACTGCAAAAATGGGATGGAGTGAACTGGTCATGGCAGGGAAACGATCAGGAGATCAGGTTCGAGGTTGGCAGCAACGTCTCTCTTCCAATCTCAGTTAATGGACAAACTTTGTTCAAGACTCCGCTCACAGGTATACCCGGGATGTTTGAGACCTTAAGTTCTTTAAGCACAGCCTTAAAGACCAATGATACGGTCGCTGTGGCAGACTCTTTAAAAAATATTGACGGCAATATTGACAATGTCATAGCCCATCTTGCTGATCTGGGAGCGCGGACAAACAGGATGACGCTGCTGCGGGAACAAATGGATACCATGTCTTTGAATCTGCAGCAGAACCTTTCCGATATTCAGGATGCTGATATAGCTAAGACGATGATTGATTTTACAAATTCCGAGAATGTTTATAAAGCGGCCTTATCTGTCGGAGCCAGGATTATTCAGCCTTCCCTGGTTGATTTTATCAGTTAGTTAAAGGCAGCTGCTTTTGGGGCCCATTTATCATATTTTTTTCCGGCTATGCGCGGAAAAATGCCCGGCCCTGGAAAGTTGAAATTCTGGCAGTTCAATATCCTTACATAATAAATAAGAACAGGAGATATTTCAGGCTTAAGCTGTTTGGTTTACAGGAGGTAATGAAATGAACATAGAATCCACCAGATTCGGTACTTTGGATGTGCAAGAAGAGCAGTTTATCAGGTTTTCCCAAGGAATTCCCGGTTTTCCCGAGGAAAAGTCTTTTGTATATTTGCAAGAGGACAGGGAAAGTCCTTTTTCTTTTCTCCAGTCGGCAGCAGAAGCCAATCTGACTTTCTTGCTGGTTGATCCGTTTCAATTTTTTGCAGACTACGAATTTGTTCTCGAAGATGACATATCAGAGGAATTGGGCCTTGCTCCGGAGAATCCCCCCCGAGTTTTTCTGATTGCCACTGTGAAAGAAAAACTGGCCGATATGACTGTTAACCTCCTGGCCCCGCTTATTGTCAACAACCGCAGCCGGCTGGGCAGACAAGTAATTTTGGAGAAGCCGGAATATTCCATCCGGCAGAAACTCTTTCCTGATGGCTTAACATTGGTTGAAGTTGAAGAAGGGGAGTGATAAAATGCTGGCACTTACCCGTAAAATTGGGGAACGTCTTGTTATCGGCAATGATATTGTAGTTACAGTGGTAGGCATCAAAGGGGATCAGGTTCGCCTGACCATTGAAGCTCCCAAAGAGATCAAGATCTACCGGGGGGAGATTTTTGATGCCATCGCCGCCGAAAATAAACAAGCAATTATTCCGGAAGATTTTTCAGGTCTGGATGTACTTAAAGCTTTACCCAAAAGTAAATAACCGACTTATCAGAAAAAATATAGAAAAAGACCTGTGCTAGACAATAATAGGCAAAAAGCAGAGAAAAAAGAAGAAAAAAAGATTTATTGGGCTATACTCGCTGATAATCGGTTATCTGAGGCTTAAGGTAATTGAGGACAATCAGCGATAGATATAGTGAGCTTGCACAGCAGATAACTTTTGTCCCGACCGGCCGGAGGGAAGAAGCGATTTGCTGCCAGTAACAGCAAATGCACGGGCAAGGATGCCCGGCATCAAAATCAAGGAGGAATATATAATGATTATTAATCACAACATGGCTTCTCTGAATACTTATCGGTCTTTGAGTGCCAACAACGCCAATTCGGCCAAGTCTCTGGAAAAACTGTCTTCCGGTCTTCGCATCAACCGTGCCGGTGACGATGCTGCCGGCTTGGCTATCTCCGAAAAAATGCGCGGTCAGATCCGTGGTATGGATCAAGCAACTCGTAATGCCCAGGATGGTATTTCCATGATCCAGACTGCTGAAGGTGCCTTGAATGAAACTCACAGCATCCTGCAGAGGATGAGAGAGTTAGCAGTGCAATCTTCCAGTGATACCAATGTGGATGCAGATCGGACTTCAATTGATAATGAATATCAATCCTTGGCAGAGGAGATTACTCGTATTTCTAATGATACCGAGTTCAATACGCAAAAACTTTGGGATGGCTCCACAACTGCTGTCGATTTTCAGATTGGTGCAAATTCGGGGCAAGTAATATCTTTTACTTTTTCCCAACAGGATGCCGCAACAATTATGGGAGCAATTGGCGATCTGACAACAAAAGCAACTGCGCAAACAGCGCTGGATAACTTGGATACAGCAATTGGAAGTGTATCTACAACTCGTTCACAGTTAGGTGCTGTGCAGAACCGTCTGGAACATACCATCAATAATCTGGGTACTACCAGCGAGAATCTGACCGCTGCCGAATCCCGTATCCGCGACGTGGACATGGCCAAAGAAATGATGAATTACCAAAAGAACAATATCCTTTCCCAAGCTGCTACAGCAATGCTGGCTCAAGCCAACCAACAGCCGCAAGGCGTTCTTCAATTACTCCGTTAATTGAGCTGAAAGTCAAGTTAAGGCGGTTATCTCCAGGCCAGGGGTATTCACCTCTGGCCTTCCAATTACTATTTGGAATTTTTAATTTAAAGGAAAAAGATTGCGGAAATCTGGTCTTCTGATTTATTTAAAATTATTGAGTAACGGATGCAGGTCCGACTCCAGAAGTAAAATATTCCTTTTGTTAAAATTCATCAGTTTAAAAATAAAAAGTAGCGGAGCGTGCTTAAGTTGGATGTCAAGTGGCAAAGTGCGGAGTTTGCTTTTGGTGCCGGTTCACGAAGAACTGCAGCTCTGAATCGTTCCGGAAAAGCAAGCGAGGCTAAAATAATAACAGATAATTTGGAAACTGTTTTCGATAAGGAAAAGAACGGACCTCAACTGAACAGTGATGATTTCAAAATTATGACCCAGGAAATGAACAAGTTTCTGCAGTTGTTGGATTCTGATTTGCAGATTGTGCTGCATGAGGGGACCAAGCAGCTTATGGTACAGGTGGTGGATGCCAGGGAACAAAAGGTTTTGAAGGAGTTTCCGCCCCATGAGTTCCTGGACACGATGGCCAAAATCCGTGATTATGTTGGCTTGCTGCTGGACAAAAAAGTCTGAAATAATCTGAAATAAAAAGTCTGTTTATGTTATCTAAGGTTGAGGAGGATATCTATGGTAATGAGGACCTATGGACTCAGTGGCTCGGGTTTGGATGTCGATCAACTGGTTAAGGATTTGATGAAAGCCCGGCGTACCTCCTATGATAAGATCTGGCAAAAGAAAACCCAGTTGGAGTGGAAAAAGACAGATTATAATAGTCTCTATACCACAATCCGTGATTACCGCAATACCACAGTCTTCAATTATAAACTGCAGAATTCCCTGATTCCCAAAAAGACTTCGTCGACAGCTGAAAATACCGTAGCGGCCAGTGCCAATGCGGAGGCAGCTAATGTCAGTCATGATATTAATGTCCTCCAGTTGGCTGCAGGGGCCAAACTGACCAGTTTGGGCAGTATTTCTGTTCCCTCAGCCAGTAAAGACAGCTTAGGCAGCCAGTTTGGTTTGGCTGCGGATACTTATGCGATAGTTC
Source organism: Peptococcaceae bacterium UBA2264 (assembly GCA_002347475.1). Lineage (GTDB taxonomy): Bacteria > Bacillota > Desulfitobacteriia > Desulfitobacteriales > Desulfitobacteriaceae > UBA2264. Next base: position 15,371 of record DDXI01000073.1, on the reverse strand, counting down.
TCAAAAACGGGACGGCCTCAGCCAATATCCAAGTGGACACAAGCAAAAGTATTTATGAGTTTGTCAGCAATATCAATAATGCCGGTATCGGAATCAGAGCAAATTATGACACAACCCTGGACCGCTTTTTTATCTATACCACCGGTTCTGGAGCAGGAGTGGATATTGATTTTTCCGATACTGTGGACCCAGACGGTCTTGACTTTATCAATAAGACCTTGAAGCTTGCTGATGTTACTTCTTTTTCAACCAGCGGTCAGACCAGCAGTATGGAAATCGGGGTTACTGATCCGGAGGCTACCCTCTCCTCGCAGCTGGGCATGACAGGGAGTTTTACAATAAAATTATCGAACGGGACGAGCAGTAAAGATATCACCATCAGCAGCAGTGATTCTCTGAATTCTCTGATTACGATGATTGAGGCAGCCGGTGTTAATGCCGAGGCTGACTACAGTGCAGATCTTTTTACGCTCAAGGCAACCAGCGGCATGCTTAGTCTTGCCGGCAGCGACCAAGCGGCTATTGATTTCCTGAATGAAAAATTGAAACTGAATATTTCTCAGACTACGCCCAATCCCAGCGGGAAAGATGCTCAGTTCAATCTGGACGGGGTGAATCTGGCTCAGGCCAGCAATAATTTCACTGTTTCCGGGGTGACTTATAACCTGAAAGCCTTGGGTTCAGCCAGTATCCTTGTTTCTTCGGATAATGAGCAGGCTGTTGCCAATGTAAAATCATTTATTGATTCCTATAATACACTTTTGGAGAAAATCAACGGTGAATTAGAGGAAGAGAAATATGCAAATTTTTTACCTCTGACCAGTGAGCAGAAAAAAGAAATGAAAGATGCGGAGATAACAGACTGGGAGAAAAAGGCGAAGAGCGGGATGCTGCACCATGAGGCCGTTTTGCAGGATGTTGTTTACAAATTACGCAGCGATGTTTCAACACCTGTCACCAGCCTGACGGGTAGTTATAACAGCCTTGCAGCAATCGGGGTGACAACAGGTAATTATACCGAAGGGGGTAAGCTTTATCTGGACGAGACAAAGCTGAAGAAAGCCCTGGAGGAGGATCCCGACGTTTTAAGCAAAATATTCAGTACCAATGGAGATACAGCAAATCAGCAGGGAGTGGCAGTCAGGTTTTACAATACCTTAAAGACAGCGCAGGATAAAATTACTGCTGTGGGCGGTTACAGCGGAACTATTACCAGTGACACAAGCAGCAGCCTGGCCAAACAGATCAGAAGATATAATTCAGATCTGGATAAGATGAATGAGCGTTTGCAGGATATTGAAGACCGCTATTATAAACAATTTGATGCCATGGAAACAGCATTGAGCAAATTAAATCAGCAAAGCAGCTGGCTAATGCAGCAGTTCAGCGGCTAAGGGAGGATACTGAATGAATGCCCAAAACACAGCTAATGCCTATAAGATACAGCAAATCATGACTGCCTCACCGGAACAACTGACCCTCTTGCTCTACAATGGGGCTCTCCGGTTTATTGACGAAAGCATCCTGGCTCTGGAGTGTAAGGATTATCCCAAATCCCACGAACGAAATCTGCGGGCCCAGGATATTGTCACTGAATTTATGGCAACCCTGGATATGAGACTGGAGATTTCCGGAACCTGGCTGTCTTTATATGATTATATTCGGGATCGTTTAGTACAGGGCAACATCAAAAAAGATCGAGAACTGCTGAGTGAAGCCCGTTCTTTGCTGCATGAATTGCGCGATACCTGGGTCGAAGCAATGATGAAAGTGCGGCAGGAAAAATTGCTGAGTTATCAGCAGGCTGTTGTCTTGTAATGAAAGATCTCTGGCAGAATTATTCTTTCCTGACTTATGAGATGATGAAGTTTTTGTCTCGTAAAGAATGGGATCTCTTTTTTGAAATCATGCGGCAGCGGGAAAAAGTCCAGGAACTGATAGATGCGGCCCCAGGCTCTGCTTTCAGGCAGAGACCGGAGGGGCGAAAAATGTTGGAGATGCTCAGCCAGGATAACAGCAAAATTATTCTTGCCCTACAGCAGATGATCCATGAGATGAAACACAAACATGCCGTCACCCAGACCTATGAAAGCGGATTGTCGGCAGCAGGCAAACGCTTTGATTATAAGGGTTAGTAGGCACAATGGAGCAGAGAAAAAAATACTCACAGGATGTGATATGAGCAGCCTGTGAGTATTTTTGCCCGAAAGGCCTTATATTTTGTGACCAAAGTAATAGCATAAATTTATCAAAGGGTATTTAATATTCTGCTCTTAAATGTTACTATTATTAAGAAAAATTTTGAAACTTAAAGGAATGTTGACATGATGTGGTGAATACGGCAATATTATGTCGGAATATGTAAATGTCGGAATATATAAATATTATTTAGAATGTAAATACTAATCTGAAGAATTTAATGATGATCAGGAGGATGTCTTTATGAACTTTTTCAGATCAATAGACACCAGCGCCTCTGGTTTGACAGCACAGCGTCTCAGACTCGATCTGATAGCCAACAATATCGCCAATATTAATACTACCAGAACAGGTCAGACGACTTCTGCTGGAAATCAAATCCCGTACCGCCGGCAGGCAGCCCAATTTGTTGCCCGCTCCCCGGAGACTAACTTTGCCTCCCTGTTAGACAATAAAATGGGGGTAATTACAACTGGAAATGGTGTTCAAGTCAGTTCGATTTCTGAGGATCAGTCTCCTTTTCGTTTGGAATATAATCCGGATTCTCCTGATGCTGTCAAAGTGGCTGAAGAAGGAATACCGGCCGGTTATGTCCGGCAACCCAATGTGAATATTGTTACCGAAATGGTGGATATGATTTCAGCCTCCAGAGCCTACGAAGCCAATGTTACTGTCTTGAATAACAGTAAGGCCATGGCTCAAAAAGCTCTGGAAATTGGAAAGGGGTAAGAAAGAAGTGGCAATAATTCCTGGAATTGCTCCCCTGATGCCTTTGCCATCTCTGGAGCAGATGAATAACAGTGGCTCTGTCTCCAATCAGACTGATCCCAGGGCCAAGAATGAGGTTCAGAAAGCCGGAACTGATTTTATGGACTTTTTAAATAATGAGCTGCAAAAAGTTGATGCCATGCAAAAAAATGCTGATGTGGCCAGCATAGCCCTGGCAACCGGTAAAACAGAGGATATCCATACAGTTATGATTGCTTTGGAAAAGGCAAGTCTTTCTTTAGGTTTAACTGTCGAAGTACGCAACAAGGTTCTCGATGCTTATAACCAGATCATGCGTATGCAGATGTAATGGCAGTAAACCGGCTGTACAGATATTATTTGTTCAGGCGGCCTTCTGCCTGCCTGTCTGGCAGGCAGAGCAAGTGAGAAAGGGGAAGTATAATGAATTTTTCCTGGGCAGAGATAAAAAAATCTTTGCTGCAATTTTGGACTAAATTATCTCGTCCACAAAAAATCATTACTGTGATGGCTCCTCTTCTGGTTGCTTCGACTCTGGTTGTTCTCCTTATCTGGGCCAGCCGCCCTCAATATGTGCCAATATTCACAAATTTAAGTGATACTGAGGCAGGGGCAATAACCGCCAAATTGACAGAGCTAAAAGTTGACTATCGTCTGACAGATAATGGTGCCGGCATTCAGGTGCCGCAGCAGGAAGCAGCTGCGGTACGGTTGCAATTAGCTAATGCAGGGTTGCCTGAAAGCAGTAAATTCAGCTTTGAGAATATTGATCAGCTCCATTTGGGAGAAACTGATGCCGACAAAAAATTGCGCTACGTTCTGGGACTCCAGAATGAATTGGAAACTACTCTTACGACTTTAAACGGTGTCAGTGATGCCAGAGTACATATTGTGATGCCGGAGCCATCCCTGTTTACGGAAAAAGAGAAACCGGCTACTGCCGGGGTAACCCTGAAACTTGTTCCCGGAACAAAAGTTTTGGAAGATCAGGTTAAGGCAATAGCTAATCTGATGGCTTCTTCCATAGAGGGTCTGACACCGGAAAATGTCACGATCGTTGATACGAACGGCAATTCCCTCTCTGATGTAATCAGTGAAAGCAATAGTCAGGAACGTTTATCAGGCACTCAGATCCAGATGCAGCAGACAGTGGAAGATAATATTCAGAGTTCTGTTCAAGGCATGCTGGATAAAGTTTTGGGTGCAGGCAAAGTTGTTGTGCGGGCTAATGCCCTTTTGGATTTTGATCAGATTAAAATAACCGAGCAGATTAACGGCCCTGGGGCTGTAGTCAGTAAACAAAATATTTCAGAAAATGCAACAAATAATACTGCCCCAGGTGCTGTGCCCGGAACTGACAGCAATATTCCAACATACCAGACCATGGAGAGTTCCGCTGCGATTGTATCTTCAACAAAAACCAATACGACTGAAAATTATCAAGTGGATACCAAACAGGAAGAAAGGGTGGTTAATCCGGGGGCAATAAAACGGCTGTCAGTTTCTGTTCTGGCTGATTCGGATGCTGTGACTCCTGCCCAGCTCAGTACTATAGAGGCTGTAGTAGCTTCAGCCGCCGGGATTGATGAGGCTCGGGGTGATCAGATTCAGGTAGCTTCCATACCCTTCGATAAAACAAGTATCCAGGAAGAAAAAGAAGCTTTTGCTCTGGCTGAACTCAAACAACAGGTATTGACTTATGCTACAGGGGGGGCAGTTGCCCTGGGTCTGCTTATTTTGTTCTTCTATTGGCGTTCTCACCTCAGATCAGGAAAGAGAGTCAAATCAGCTATGGAGGGCAGCTTTGCTTTGCCTCAGGCAGCAGGGAAATTGAGCTTGAAAGCAGAGATCCCGAAAAATTTAATAGAAAGACCTGTAAGTGAAGAAGCAGAAAGAATCAGGGATTCTGTTGAGCAATATACCTTCAAAAATACCGGCGAAACAGCTCGCCTGCTTAAAAAATGGCTGTCGGAGGATAAATAGGGTGGGGCAAAAAAGGACGGGATTACAGAAAGCCGCTATTTTGATAATTGCCTTGGGTCCTGAGCTCTCGGCACCTGTACTGCAACATTTGACAGAAGAGGAACTGGGGTTGCTCACCTTGGAAATGGTCAAGGTCAGAAAAGTCTCTCCGGAAGAACGGGATAATGTGCTCCAGGAATTCCACCAGATGTGTATGGCGCAGGATAATTTGGCTCAGGGAGGAATCGAATACGCTCATGATGTCCTGGGCCGGGCCCTTGGGGAACAAAAAGCCCAGGAATTAATATCCAGAATAGCACCAGCATTAGACACATCTTTTTTTGATATTGTTCGCCGTGCTGACCCGAAACAACTATTTTCCTTTATCCAGGGAGAACATGCCCAAACTATTGCTCTTATTATGGCTAATTTACCGGCAGACAAAGCAGCGGTTTTAATTGCCGGCCTGACACCTGAACGCCAGGCAGATGTAGTCAAACGGATGGTTTTGATGGGTCAGACCAGCCCGGGTATACTCAAGGAAATTGAGAATGTGCTGGAACGCAAGCTTTCCAGCTTATCTTCCTCAGCCAGGGCCAGCTCAGGCGGTATCCTGAGTGTGGCAGAAATGCTGAACATGGCTGATCCCGGAACGGCGAAAAGTATAATGGATTTGTTGGAATCTGAGGATCCTGAATTGGCGGAAGAGATCAAACACATGATGTTTGTCTTTAAAGATATAGTTATGATTGATGACCGCGGCTTGCAGCTGCTGTTACGCGAAGTTGATACCAAGGATCTGGCTCTGGGTTTGAAAGGCACCGATTCAGAAGTTGTGGCAAAGATTCTGAGCAATATGTCGGAAAGAGCCGCGAATATGATCAGGGAAGATATGGAGTTTATGGGTCCTGTACGCTTAAAGGATGTTGAGGAGGCCCAGCAACGAATTGTTGAAGTAATCCGCCGCTTCGAAGAAAGCGGTGCAATTGTAATTTCCAGAGGTGGCAGTGATGAGCTTGTTTTCTAAAGGATATGTCTATAAAAGTCATACAATTGAGATTATGCCGCCTTGTTTAGTGCAGAACAGTACGGTTGGCTGTACCCGATCAAATCCTGAAGCAGGTACAAACGAGGTTGAACAACAACCGCAAACATCTGAAGCTCCTGCCGGCAGGCTGCCTGAAGCTGAACAAAGTGTTTCTTATCTTACTGATCTTACTGAAGCTGAAAGGCAGGCAAAAGAAATCCTGGGCAGAGCGGAGGCTAAAGCAAAGGAGATCATATGCCAAAGTGAAACAGAGGCCGGGGAAATAATCCGGCAAGCCAAAGCCGGGGTGGAACATTTGCGGGAAGAACTGGCTAAAACCATAAGAGGAGAACTTGAAGAACAGGCTTTTGCCGAAGGCTGCCGTAAAGGCTTGGAAACCGCCGAGGCGGAGAGTAGGGAAATCAGGGAGCAGGCCAAATCACTATTAAGTATGGCTCAAAAAGCGTTACATGAGGAATACTGCCGGGTTGATGATTCCTTGCTGAGCATGGCTATGCGAATAGCTAAACGTATAACAGGGATTTCCTTGGAATTGGAACCCAGCAGACTACTGGATATTGCCAGAACGCTGGTGCTTTTACCCAAAGAGCGAAAAGGCTGGTGTTTACATATTGCGACTGAAGACGGAGACTGGATAAAGGCTCTGTCTCTGGAAGATAAATTACCTTGTCCCTGGGTTATTGATGAAACCCTGGTTCAGGGAGATTGTTTTCTGGAATGCCAGGAAGGCATTTTTGATGCTCGCTTAGAGGCCCAATTAGATAAAATGGAAATGATCTTGCGGGAGGAACTCAGGAATGAGAGATTGGAATCAACTGGCCCGGAAAGTTGATTTGATCAACCCTGTATCAGAACAAGGCTTGGTTTCCAAGATAGTGGGTCTGCTGGTAGAGTCCGCGGGTCCCCGTTCCAGTGTAGGAGAATTTTGTCATATTGTGGCGCGTGACGGCCGGGAAATACCGGCTGAGGTGCTCGGCTTTCGTGGCCTGATGACTCTGATCATGCCTTTGGCAGAACTTGAGGGGATTTCCCCGGGGGACAGGGTTTTACCCCGCCGACACAGGCTGACAGTCAAGACAGGCCCCAAACTCCTGGGGAGAATCCTGGATGGATTAGGTCATCCTTTGGATGGAAGGCCTCTGTTAACCGAGGCTGCCTACCCATTGCAAAATTCTCCGCCCAACGCTTTTTCGCGCCCCAGAATTACGGAGGGTCTGAATGTGGGGGTGCGGGCTATCGATGGCTTATTATCGCTAGGCCGCGGGCAAAGGATGGGGATCTTTGCAGGTTCAGGAGTTGGGAAAAGTACTTTGCTGGGAATGATGGCCCGGAATACAGCTGCGGATATCAATGTCATTGCCCTCATTGGAGAACGGGGCAGGGAACTCAGGGATTTTGTTGACAAGGATCTGGGACAAGCCGGTCTTGCCCGTTCCGTAATTGTTGTGGCTACTTCCGATCAGCCGGCTTTGGTCCGCTTGAAGGCAGCTTTTACGGCGACGGCTATTGCAGAGTATTTTCGTGATCGTGGTTTGGATGTTCTGCTGATGATGGATTCGGTAACGCGGTTTGCCATGGCTCAAAGAGAAGTGGGTTTAACGGTTGGTGAGCCACCGGCAACCAGAGGATACCCCCCTTCGGTATTTTCCTTATTACCAAAACTTCTGGAACGGTCTGGGATGGCAGCTAAGGGCAGCATAACTGGTATTTACACTGTTCTTGTTGACGGTGATGATCATAACGAACCGATTGCTGATGCTGTGAGAGGTATCCTTGACGGGCATATTGTCTTAACCAGAGAATTAGCTATGAAGAATCATTATCCGGCAATTGATATTCTGCAGTCTGTCAGTAGGGTTATGGGTGATGTGGTCAAACCTGAACAGCAGAAATTAGCCAGGGAGGTTCGTAAATATCTGGCTGTTTATAATGAAGCGAAGGATCTGATAGATATCGGGGCCTATGTCCATGGCAGCAATTCAGGAATTGATGCGGCTATCAGGAAGAGAGAAAAAATTATGAATTTTGTCTGTCAGGAGATAACGGAAGAGTCTGGTTATGAAGCCATGTATAAACAGCTGCAGGCCATATTTCAGGAGGAGTAAAAATGCCGGATTTTAAGTTCAGGTTGAAGACATGTCTCCGTTTATCTGAACAAAAACTTGATGAAAGAAAAATTCAAATGGCTAAGGAAACGGCTCTCCTGCTGGAGAGCAGTCAAAGCAGGGACGAGCAAAAAAAGGATTGGAACAAGGCAATGAACGGTCAGCGCGAAGCAGGCTTAGTTAAGCCTGACAGCCTGGGGTTGTGGTCTGATTTCACCTTCAGACAACTGCATCTTTTACGCCAGAGGGAAGAAGAACTGCTTCTGCGGGAAAAAGTGGCGGAGAAGAGCCGTTCAGAGCTTATTGAAGCCAAACGCGAGTGCGAAAAACTGATGCGTTTAAGAGAAAAGCAGGAAAAAGCTCTTAAATCGTTGTCAGACCACAGGGAACAAATGAATCTGGATGAAATTGCCCAGGTCCAATACTGCCATAAGCTGACAATAAGGACAACTGATCTTTGAGAGGATGTAAGGATGATTAAAGTTACGCGTTTGAACGATAAAGAGTTTGCCATAAATACTGACCTTATCGAAACCCTGGAAGAAACTCCGGATACGGTAATTACCTTGACCGGCGGGAATAAATATGTGGTTAAGGAGTCAATTGCAGACCTTATCGGGAGAATAACAGATTTTCGCAAAAAATGTCATCCTCTCTATCCTGAAGCAGGGGAGTAAGAATAATGGCTAAAAAAACATTGTTTGTAATCGTGATCGTATTTGTCTTGGGTATCGGGGCAGGTATCGGTGGAACCGTGAGTGCTCAGAAGTACCTTTTTAAAAACCTCCCGGCGGACGGTAATTCTGAAACTGATAAAGCGAAGATAGCTCATTCCGGTGCGGCAGCCGAGAAGGACGGCCCTCTGGTCCCTATTGGTGAATTTACCTTTAATTTGCAGGGTGGATCTTTTTTGAAGACTGCGATTACGGTTGAAGGAGTTAATTCAAAATCGGAGGAATTTCTAAAGTCAAAATCGGCATTTCTTAAGGATGCTGTTAATGTGGTTCTTTCAGATAAATCGTTGGCAGATATACGAACACCAGAAACCAGAGAGAAACTGCGGCAGGACCTCCTGCTTAAATTAAACACAGTTACTGACAACAAGGTAGCCAATGTTCTCTTTGAATCCTTTGTTTATCAATAGAGTAAGCAAGGAACGTTTAAGGAAAAGGATGGTTGTATGGGTGACGTTTTACCTTGGACAAAGAGTGATGCCTTGCCAGGCACCCAATCTGAAAAACTTGTAAATGACCAATGTCCTGATGCCGGAACAATTTCGGAAAAGATACGTACATATGATTTCAGATGCCCGAATAAGTTTTCCAAAGACCAGATTCACACTCTGCAAAATATTTTCGATAAGTATCGCCGGATACTGACAATTTATTTAATCGGACATTTTCATTCAACTGCAGAGGCCAAGGTCCTTGCCATTAAACAAATGACTTATGATGAATTTATCCGTCCTTTGCCTGATCCAACAATACTTGCCTTGTTTTGCCTTGAACCCCAAGAGGGAGGAGCTTTGCTGGAAATGAGTTCAAGCCTGGCTTTCTCGGCAGTTGAACGTTTGTTAGGCGGTAGCGGGCAAGCTATGGAAAATAATCGTGTTCTTACAGAGATCGAACAGACGATAATTGAAAAACGCTTAACACAGATGATGGGTTTGCTAAAAGAAGCATTGGAGGAAGTGTACGCCATAAATCCACGCTTTTTGACTTTGGAGACAAATCTGCAGTTTATCAATATTATGACTCCAAATGAAAAAATTGTTTTAGTTACAGTGGAAGTGAAGATAGGAGAGACGGCAGGACTGATCAATATTTGTTTGCCTTACGTGGTTTTAGAACCTGTCCTTGATAGGTTGGGTACTTCGGTTCTCTTTACAACTAAAGCCGTTACTAACCCGGGCTTCTTTGTTAAACAGATACAGCAAAATGTTGAGCAGGCCAAAGTTGATGTCATGGCTCTTCTGGGAACAACAGAGATACTGGTTAAGGATTTACTGAATCTTGCTCCAGGTGATGTTATTCCGTTGAGTCAACGTATTCAGGCCCCCCTCCCTGTTTACGTGGGAGATAATATTAAGTTTATGGGTATACCGGGCCTGCACAAAGAACAGCTTGCGGTAAAGCTCGTGGAAATTTTCAAACATGGAGGGGATCAGAATGGGTAACGGCTTGCTTTCCCAAGAGGAAATTGATGCTCTTCTCAAGAGTACACTGGAACCGGAATCAGATGAAGATACTGTAAAGGTGGTTCTCACTGCCGGGGAGCAGGATGCCATTAGAATAATTGCAGAAAATTTTGCCGGATATGCTGCTGCAACTCTGGCCCAGGTTTCAGAGAAAAAAGTGGATATTACTGTCCTGAATTTGGAGGTTTGCGGGTTGCAGCAAATCAGGGAGGCAAACCCGGAACCAATGATAATTGCAGATATAAGGAATCATTCTGATTCTGAAGGTTCAAACTTACTGGCTTTATTTCCACACGATGGGGCTGTTATTAGTGAGCTTGTGTATAGAGGCGAAGGAAAAATAACAGGTGACAAAATATCAGAAAAAGAGCTGCAGGCTATTTCTGAAGTGCTGAGCCAAATCATGAATTCGGCAGCAATATCCTTGTCTGCATTACTGAAGGCAAAGGTGGATTATCATCCCTCCAAGGCTGTTCTGGATAATCTCTCCAATGTTCTGAACAGTGATCAGCCTGCTGACCCTTATGTCCGTATCTCCTACCGTATAGTTATCGAGGCTCTGCTGGACAGTGTTTTAGAGCAGATAATAGTTGTCTCTGCAGCCAGAGAACTGGCCGGAAAATTAGGGGGAGGAATGGGGAAAGCAGATGCAGCTAATCTTGTTACAGCTGCCGCCAGCCAGATCCCCTCGCCGCAGAATATGTCTGTTAATCCTGCCCAGGCTCAACTCCATCATACTCCCGGACCAAAGGCCCAGATTCAGCCGGCACGTTTTTCTCCTTTGGTTGCCGGACAGTATCTGCCGCAAAACGATAATCTGGAATTAATATTGGATGTCTCTTTACAGGTAAGTATAGAACTTGGAAAAACCCGAAAGACCATTAAAGAGATCCTGGATATGGGTCCCGGATCAATAATTGAACTGGATCGCTTGGCTGGGGAGCCGGTAGATATGATAATAAACGGAAAACTCGTTGCCAAGTGTGAAGTTGTTGTCATTAATGAAACCTTTGGGGTTCGGGTTACTGATATAGTCCAACCTGCGGAACGCATGAAAACTTTAGGTTAGTATGGAGTCTGTTGAACCATCTAAAACTGAACTGCTATCAGGTTATGTGAAGGCGTTGATATTATATGCCAAATATTGAGGGACAACCCTATGGCTTGGGTTTAAGCAACAGCGGGGCAGCCTCTGTCACTTCTTTCTCCTGGGGAGGCCTCCTGGGTACACTGGTTGTAGTTATCTTAATACTGATAATAACCTTATGGATCATCAAACGTTTAAATACTTCTGCGGCACGTGGTTTGAATTCTCCCTGGGTGCGTGTTCTTGACCGTCAGGTATTGGGAGGACGTCAAGTTCTTTATCTGGTGGAGATAGCAGGCAGGCTTCAGGTGCTCTGCGGTTCTGATTATCATTTGCTAAAAATCAGTGAGATCGATAATCCGGATGTAGCTGCAGAGATATTGGAAGAAATTACTAGCTCCTCTCTTCCGCAAATGGAGGGCGGGCTGGTACGCCTCATGGGAAAGCCTTATCAGAAAAAGCAAAAATACCGAAGAAAGCGAAAAGGTCATGAGGCTTTTGCGATTGAATTGGAACGATTGCTTAGGGAGGCTGAGAAGTAGTGGAGGTCTTTCTCAAGGTTATCAGTAAAAAAGGTAAATTGTTTTTGCTGGCTCTGTTGACTACAGCAGGGATACTGGGGAATTCAATTCTGACAAAGGCAGCCGGTCTCACTCTTGACCTTGGAAATGGGACTACCCAACAAGTGAGTACATCTCTGCAGATTTTGCTGTTATTAACAGTGCTCTCGATTGCACCAGCCATTTTGATTCTAATGACTTCATTTACCAGGATTATTATTGTTCTTTCTTTTGTGCGTAATGCTCTGGGAACTCAACAAATGCCCCCCAATCAGGTCCTGATCGGTTTAACGGTTTTTCTGACCTTTTATATAATGGCCCCAACCTGGAATCAGATTAATACTCAGGCCTTACAGCCCTATCTTGAGACAAGTATAAGCCAGAATGAGGCCTTAAATAAGGCGGAAGAACCTCTGAGAGAATTTATGTTCAAGCAAACGAGGGAACAGGATTTAGAATTATTTGTCAGTCTGGCCAAGATGGAACGGCCCCAGACCTATGGGGATATCCCGACCTATGTCTTAATTCCTTCATTTGTGATCAGTGAGCTCAAGACAGCCTTTCAGATGGGTTTTGCCATCTTTATTCCTTTTATGGTTATTGATATGATAGTCTCCAGTGTTCTGATGTCGATGGGTATGATGATGCTGCCGCCGATGATGATATCCTTACCATTTAAACTATTACTTTTTGTGCTGGTTGATGGGTGGCACCTTGTTGTGCAGTCAATAGTTACCAGCTTTCATTAGTAATTTCATAATAAGGAATCAATACATATTTTTGAAATGTCTTCAGAAAGTACAATTAACGTCTGATATCCTGAATCAGGCAGAATAAAGGGAGATGTCAATGACTCAGAATCAGGTTTTAAGCATAGCTAAAGAAGCATTAGGCACGGCAATTCTTGTGGGAGGTCCTATTTTAGGTGTCAGTTTACTTGTCGGTTTGCTTGTCAGCATCTTCCAGGCCATGACCCAGATCCAGGAACAGACTCTTTCTTTCATTCCCAAGACTTTGGCAATAGCAGCGGTCCTGCTATTATTGGGGCCCTGGATGCTTAGTGTGCTTACTGTCTATACAACTAATCTGCTTACTCAATTAGCGACATTTGCGAGTTACTAGCAATGGAGGGGATAGAAACTTGAGTTTGGCACAGTTGCTCCAGTGGAAACTCTCTTTATTTATTCTTATCCTTGCCCGCTGGACCGGAATGATCATCCTGGCTCCGGTCTTTGGGGCCCGCGGAGTACCAACCTTAATAAAAATAGGTCTGGCCGTAAGTCTGTCACTGATTCTTTATCCTCTGGTATTGTCCTGGCAACCGGCTATCCCTGGTGAAGTACTATTGCTGATAGGTTTGGTAATTAAAGAAAGTCTGATCGGCTTGGTTATCGGTTTTATTATCTATGCCCTGACAGCAGTTTTGCAAGGTGCCGGTCAGCTGATTGATTTGCAGATGGGTTTTACGATGGGTAATATTATCGATCCGGTCTACGGGATGCAGAGTCCCCTGATGGGCAATTTTCAGCTGGTGGTGGCTACCATGCTTTTGCTGGCTACAAATTCTCATCACTATCTGATTGCAGCAATGGTCAAGAGCTATACCTTTATACCCCTCAATTTCTCTTCTGCACCGGCAGGATTTATTTTTTATGTGAACCTGGCTGCCAATATTTTTGCCTTGTCGGCTCAAATTGCTGCTCCGGTTATCGGAGCGATTTTATTAGCAGATCTGGGGGTAGGTCTCTTAATTCGGATTGTACCTCAGCTCAATATATTTTCAGTAGTCTTCCCTCTGAAAATTCTTTTTGGCTTTTTTGTTCTTGTTTTAATGATCCCCTTGTTTGGGGGAACAATAACCCATCTGTTTAATTCCAGCCTGGCTTGGCTGACCCAATTTTATCAGGGGTGGCAATAATGAGTGAAAAACAATTTCCGGCAACACCCCGGCGAAGACAAGAAGCCAGGAAAAAAGGTCAGGTTTTTAAAAGTACAGAACTTAACTCAGCAATTCTTCTGTTGGGTTTCCTGGGAGTTCTGAAATTCTGGTTTCCGGAAATGCTGCAAAGGACAGGACAATTGTTTGGCTATGTCTGGTCCCTGGATACTGATTGGACTTTATATTCCATATCAGCTTTGATGCTTAATATTACCGGCCGGTTTTTCATCATCCTCTCACCATTATTTGGGGTGGCAGTGGTGCTGTCTTTGCTCAGCAATTATTTTCAGGTTGGATCGCTCTTCACTTTTGAACCGCTCAAACCCCAGCTTTCCCGGATTAGCCTTATCAGTGGAGCTAAACGCATGTTCGGCCTGAGAAGCTGGATAGAATTATTTAAATCCCTGTCCAAGGTTATCCTGATTGGTTATTTTCTTTACGCCAGTATTCGTGACAATCTGCAGCTATTCCCTTCTCTGCAACAAGTGGAAATCAGTCAAAGTGCTGCTTTTCTCAGTCAGATAATTGCTGCTTTAGCCTGGAAAGTTGCTCTTCTTTTTTTGATCCTGGCAGTCTTTGATTATATGTATCAGTGGTGGGATCACGAAAAAAATTTACGTATGTCTCATGAAGAGTTGAAACAGGAATTCAAACAAACAGAGGGCAATCCTGAACTGCGGGCCGAGATCAAGAAAAAGCAAAGGTCCATGGCTATGCGCAGAATGATGCAGGATCTCAAGAAGGCTGATGTGGTTATCATAAATCCTACCCACTTTGCTGTAGCCTTACGCTATGATTTAAAGAAAAAAAAAGCACCCTATGTTGTGGCCAAAGGACAGGACGAGGTTGCCAGGAGGATAAGGCAATTGGCCGAAGAATGTGAAATAGCAATTATGGAAAATAAGCCCTTGGCCCGTGCTCTTTTTGCTCAGGTGGAAATCGGGCAGACAATACCAAATGATCTTTATAAAGCTGTGGCAGAAGTTCTGGCTTTTGTTTATCGGCTTAAAAAAAAGAAAATATCGGGAAGAGATCATAAACGAGAGGAAGGTAATTAGTGGCAGCAATTTCATTTCGTCGTTTGCAATCCAATATTGATGTCCTGGCTGCTTTGGCAATTGTAGGAATTGTTGTCATGATGGTTATCCCTTTACCTGCTTTCCTGCTTGATATCCTGATTACTCTTAATATAACCGGTTCTGTTCTGATCCTGATGCTTGCAGTTTTTACCAAGGATCCTTTGGATTTTTCGGTACTTCCATCCTTATTGTTAACCATGACTTTGTTTCGTTTATCCTTGAATATTTCAACCACCAGACTTATTCTCCTTGATGGCTATGCCGGTGATGTTATACAGCAGTTTGGCCAGTTTGTGATTAAGGGTAATCCTGTTGTGGGTTTCATTATATTTGTAATTCTGGTCCTGGTCCAGTTTATCGTTATTACCAAAGGGGCCGAGCGTGTCTCGGAAGTTGGGGCCAGGTTTACCCTGGATGCCATGCCCGGAAAGCAGATGAGCATCGACGC